>JADKKK010000007.1 GCA_016720545.1 Myxococcales bacterium | reverse complement strand
GGCGGCGCAGGTCACCGTGCGCAGATCGCTCTCCCACGCAGAGACCTTGGCCGCTTCGGTCGCCGGCATGGTCTCCTTGCCGAGGCGCGCCACGCTCACGCTCGTTCGCTCGCTGTTCACCGCGAACCACGGGGCGCGGCACTCGAGCTTGCCGGCGGCCGAGACGAAGACCACGCTGCCCTGCGCCCTCCCCTCGCCGCGCGGCCCTGGAGGCGACACGCTGTCGGTCACGACCACCGCGAAGCCCGCGGCCTTGGCGAGCTTACGTGCGCTCTGCACGCGAATGTTCTTGGCGTTGAAGCGGTTCGCGTACCCCAGGACCTCGGGGCTGTCGACCGCGGTGCCCCCGCAGAGCGGGGCGACGCCGGACGCGCCCGCCGCGACGTACTCGTCGGTGCCGCGCGCCATCTCGAGCAGGGTGAGCTCAGAAATCGCCAGGTAGTCAGCGTGCTCCCCGGCGCGGCACGTGGGCGCGGTCGCGGGAGCGGCGAGCGCCGCGTTCACGGGAGCCATCTGGCGCTGTATCGCCTGCCGGGCGTCGTCGAGCGACATGCAGCCCGAGGCCGACAGGCCGAGCGCTCCGACCAGCGCCCAGGCGGCACGCCGACTGAACCCAGACATTGGTAGATTCAGCTTTCTGCCACGCGAAGGTGGCCATATGCAAAACCCCCGTTCAAACCGTGCGTGCGGATTTCCCGCACACGGCTTACCGGTGGTCTCTCGTGTCGCCGCATTACGCGGCCTCCGGATACTGGACGGTGCCTCGCAGTCGGTGGAGACCGAAGCCCTTGGTGAAGTAGTCGCGGGTCCACTTCTCGAACGCGCCCGCCTTCATCCGAGAGCCCGCGCTTGACGCGCAAGGTCCTGAGACGCCGATAGACGTACGAGTCGAGCTGGTTGAACTTCACGGCGGCGTTCCCGGTCTTGAAGTAGCCGCCCCATCCACGCAGCACGGGGTTGAGCAGCGCGATGACCTCGCGCAGATCCTCGTGGCAGCGTGACCTCGGGGTCAGCTCCTTCACGCGCTGTCGGACCCGCTTCATCGCACGCGCGCTCGGCCATCTCTGGAGGAAGTAGACCCTTCGGCCTTCTCGCTCCCAGATGGGACCGCTCATGCGCTTCTGCAGGTGACAGCCGAGGAAATCGAAACCCTCCTTGCCCCAGGAGAGGTCCACCTTCCTCGTCTTCTCCGGGTGTAGCTCGAGCCCGAGCCGCGTCAGCACATGCTTCACGCGTCGCTCGGCCTCGTCGACGTCTCGCTTCGTCTTGCACAGCACGACGAAGTCGTCCGCGTAGCGAACCAGCACGCCGAGATGCGCGCACCGCTTCTCCCACACGGTGTCGAGCACGGACAGGTAGATGTTCGACAGAAGCGGAGAGATCACCCCACCTTGCGGCGTGCCGCGCGAGGGGGTCGTCACCACGCCGTCTTCCATCACGCCCGCCGTGAGCCACTGCCGCAGCAGCTTGAGCACCCTTCGGTCCGAGATGCGCCTCTCCACGAGCTTCATCAGCTTGTCGTGGTCGATGCTCCCGAAGTAGTCGCGAATGTCGGCGTCGAGCACGTGGTTGTGCCCCTTCGCGCCGAGCTTCCTCAGCGTCTCCAGGGCGTCCGTCGCGCTCCGCCTCGGTCGAAAGCCGTACGAGCTCGGACGAAAGTCCGCCTCGAAGATGGGCTCCAGCACCAGCTTCGCCGCCATCTGCACTACCCGGTCCCGTACCGTCGGGATCCCAAGCGGCCTCTTCTTCCCATCGGCCTTCGGAATGTACCGACGCAACACCGCTGCCGGCCGGTACCTGCCTGCGAGGAGCACGACGCGGAGCTCTTCCAGGAAGCTCTCCACGCCCTGCTCTTCGAGAGACGCGATCGTCAAGGCATCGACGCCCGCGGCCCCCTTGTTCTGTCTCACCCGCTTCCATGCTTCCGCGAGGACGTCACTCCTCGCGATGCGGTCGTACAGCGCATGGAAGCGGCGCTCCGGTTGCCGCTTGGCTGCGACACACAGTCGGCGTTGCAGTTGTCGCACTTTGTCCGCGGGCTCGCGCCCTCGGGGTGGTTGGAACCGGTCTCGCCGGCCATGCCCTCGCGCTTACCTGCTCTGCCGACACGACCACCCCAGGGACCTTTCCCTCCCGCCGCGTTGTTCTGCGCGGCGTTCGTTCCCGCGGCTCGCGCCCCGGTCTTCGGTACAGTGATCCCCTCGGACTCCCGCTGCGCAGACGTCGATTTCGCCACTGGCTTATACGACGCGCCTTGCCCTGACGAGGGCCGCGCAGACGGGTCTCCCGAGTTCCGCACCTCTCCTTGCACACGTGCTGCGCCCCTTACCCCGCCGGGACCGACGACGCGCTTCGGAACAAACGCCGTCGATGTTGCCTTCGCCGCGACATGATCGGCTCGGCTCCCGGATTGTTTCTCTGACGAGGCTGCAGGCTTCACTTCATGTTGCAGCCCGCGTGCTTGCTCGGTCCGTGGACCCTCTCGACGCCCCGCTCGGCCGTCGGGATCTCTCCCGCTCGGCTGGGGCCTGCTACCCGGCGCTCCGACGCCTACCGGGACGGGACTTGCACCCGCTGGAGAAGTGCGGCGCGAAGAAAGCACCTCGCCGCTTCGCGGCTCGGTCCGATCTTCTTCACGGCGCACCATGTGATGAGGATACGCCGTTCGGCGCTCACGCGCGACACGCGGCTGCTTCTTGCGCCACACGGTCACCCCCGCATGGCGACGACCGGCGGAACCCGCGCCGCCCGAAGCGCCGGCAGGAAGCCCCCGAGGAGGCCCATGACGAGCGAGAAGACGACCCCGGTGAGCACGATCCCCGGGGTGGGCTCGAAGGTGAAGACCACCTCCGACCCGGAGGCGAAGTTCATCATCGACACCTTCTGGCCCCCGAGCGCCAGCGCCGCGCCCAGACCAACGAGCCCGCCGAGGCCCGACAGCATCATCGACTCGATGACGAACGCCACGAGGATGGAGAAGCGTGAGAACCCGAGCGCCCGCAAAATGCCTACTTCGCGGCTCCGGCTGGCCACCGCGGCGTACATGGTGATCGCCGCCCCGAGGATCGCGGCGAGGGAGAAGAACACCGAGACAAGAGTGCCAATCACGGTGATGAAGAGCCCTGTCCCCTCGGACTGCTTCTCATAATACGTGGTCTCGCGCATGGCCTGCAGGCCGAGCCGCCGGTCTTGCTCCACGGCGCGCTGGTAGTCGGCGAAGGCGCCCGGGCTCGAGAGGCGAACCCGCACCGACGAGCGGATGCCCTCGCGACCGAAGGAGCTCCGCAGCGTGTCGAGCGGCACCCACACCTCCGACTCGTGCGACGAGCCCTGGTCGCTGAACACCCCCACGACGGTGACTGGGCGGTTCTTCTTGATGTCGAAGCGCTGGCCGAGCTCCATGCCACGGAAGCGCCCCCGCACGCGCTGCCCGACGATCGCCTCGTCGACGCCCGGCTTGGGCGCCCGGCCCTCCACGAGGGTGACCGTGGGCCGGAAGGCCAACACGTCGTCGTTCACGCCCCGAACGAGCAGGTTCGTGACCCCCTTCGCGCCAAGCTTCTCGACCGCCGTGACGACCACCACCTCCGCGACGAAGGCCGGCGCCCCCGCCCCGGCTCCCTTCACCTGCGTCGGCGTGGTCAAGAGCCCCACGTTCGCGTCCTCGATGGTGCTCCCGAGCTCGTTGTCGCTGCCCTTGCGGAGGACGATCGCGACGTCGTCGTGGCCCGAGGCGCCGAGCGTCTTCTTGATCCCGTTCGAGAGCATCATGGAGATCGCGAGCACCCCAACGACGAGGCCGATGCCGAGCGCCGTGGCCACCGTCGTGACCTTTCGGACAGCGAGGCTGCGCAGGTTGTAGCGAATCGGGACCATGGAACGCCTCTTTCTAGCGAGCGAAACGGGAGTGGGAGAGTTGCCTCTAGCTAGGCGATGCGGCGGAGCGCTTCGGTCACGCGGAGCTTGGAGGCGCCCACCGCCGGGATGATGGCAGCGACGACGGCCAGCGCGACCGAAAGGAACATGGCGACGGCCCAGATGTGGGGCGGCACGCTGAAGAACGGGAAGAAGCTCCCCATGTTCTCCTCCAGAAAGCGCCCGAGTCCGCGGTTCACCAGCGGATACGAGAGGAGCACCCCAACGGCGCCGCCCAGCCCACCCACAAACGCGGCCTCCGCGAGGATGAAGAACGCCACGTGGCCCGGTGAAAAGCCCATGGCCCGCAGCGTCCCGTACTCGAACGTTCGCTCGCGCACGCCCATCGCCACTGTGTTACCGAGGACGAGCATCATGATAACCAGGATGATGATCGAGATGTAGTCGACCGCCACGAGCAGCGCGGAGATGCCGGCCAGGAAGGAGGCGTTGAACGCGGCCTCGTCCTGGCTCAAGGTCTGAATGTCTTGCACATCGAACTTGGCGTCGAGCGCCAGTCCGATGTTGGCGGCCTGGGCGGGGTCGTCCACGCGGCTCACGATCCACCCCACCTGGTCTCGCGCCGTGGACGCGACTCCGTCGTTCAGCGTGTCCCACTGGAAGATGAAGCTGGAACGATCGACAGACTTGCGCGTCGCCGTGTAGATGCCGCTGATCGTGAAGGTCCAGGGGTTGTCGGGCTGGCTGGGGTAGAGCCCGGACTCGAGGGTCACCTTGTCGCCTACCTTCCACCCGAGCTTGTTGGCGAGCGCGTCGCCCACGATCGCGCCTCGGCGGTCTTCCTTCCACCGCGCGAGCTGGTCGGGGGGCACCAACATCTCGTCGTACACCTGAAAGTAGGTGTCACGGTCCACGCCAAACGCGCCGAAAAATTCCTGGTCGTGCTTCGGGTCTTTGCCCCCAAACCAGCTCGCGAACGTGCTGAGCCTCACGCCCTTGGTGGCCCGCACGTCTTCCACGTACTTCTTTGGCAGGGGCATCACGAAGGTGACTTTGTGCCTCGTGACCACGCGGTCTTTCGCCGCGAAATCGGCCTGCGCCGTCCACGCTGCCACGAGGGTTCGAAGGGTGATGAAGGCGAGAACGGCGATGCTCGCGCATGCCACCGTGAGGGCCGTGCGCACGCGGTTTCGCCACAGGTTCTTCGCGGCCAGCGTGGCGAGGTTCACGTGGCCTCCTCGCCCTCGCCGCTCGCGCGCTCGGCCACGCCGAGCCGCCCCTTGTCGAGATGAAGCCGCACGGAGGCGCGCTCCGCCGCCGCCGGATCGTGCGTCACCATCAGGATGGTCTTCTTCAGCTCCGTTGAGAGCTTCGTGAGGAGTCGAAGCACGTCGTCGGCGCTCGCCCGGTCGAGGTCTCCTGTGGGCTCGTCGGCGACGATGAGGCGTGGGTCGTGGACAATGGCCCGCGCGATGGCGACCCGCTGCTCTTGACCGCCCGAGAGCTGCCGCGGGAGGTGGTTCATGCGGTCTTCCAGGCCCACCACCCGGAGCGCGGTCTGCGCGCGGCGCCTCCGCTCGGCGCCGCCGAGCTTCGTGAGGAGCAGCGGCAGCTCCACGTTCTCGAGCGCGGTGAGGACGGGGATGAGGTTGAATGACTGAAACACAAACCCCACGTTCTCTGCGCGAAACTTCGCGAGCTCGCCTTCGCTCATTGTGTCGATTCGCTTGCCGGCGACCTCGATCGTGCCCGACGTGGGCCGGTCGAGACCGGCGAGCAGGTGGAGCAGCGTGGATTTCCCCGAGCCCGAGGGCCCCATGAGCGCTTGAAACGAGCCCTCGGGGATTTCAAGGTCCAGGCCAGAGAGCACGTGGAGCGACTCACCGCCCCGGGTGTACGTGCGCGTCACGCCCTTCACGCGGATCAGGATGGGGGCCTTCTCGGCGGGCTCGCGGTACGACTCTTTGGCGTTGCTCATTGGCTCTTCTCCTTGACCGATTGCCCATCACGGAGCTCTTGGGGGGGGCTGCGGACCACCTTGGTGCCGGGCGCTGGGCCGCTCTTCAATTCGACGTCTTCCCCGAGCGCCTCACCAAGCGAGACAGGCGCGGCGCGGACGCGATCGCCGTCGAGCACGAAGACCACTTTGGCGCCGCCACGCTCGACCACCGCCGCGGCCGGGACGACGGTCTTGGGCAGGGCCGTGCGCTCCGCCTCGGCGAGAGGGCGGCTGAGAAAGCTCACGCGCGCGGCCATCTCGGGGCGCAGGTCGCTCGGCGGGGCGTCGAGCCGCACCTTCACCTGCGCTGTGGCCTTCGAGCGGTTCAGGCGCGGGGAAATCGACACCACCTTCCCCGCGAAGCGCTCGCGCGCGATGGCCTCGAGGGCGACCTCGCACGCACCACCCGGGCGCACCTTGCCGAGGCGCCCCTCGGGCACGTCGGTCTCGATGAGGAGCGACGAGAAGTCGACGAGCTCCACGAGGGTGCTGGCCGGCCCGACGACGTCGCCCAGCTCGGCGGGCTTCGTGACAGCCACTCCGTCGATGGGGGCCTTCACGGTGGCGCTCGCGAGACCGACGGCGAGAGCGGCGAGGTCGGCGCGCGCGGCGACCACCTCCGCCTGCTGCGCCTTCACCTGCTCCCGCGCGGTGGCCACGCGGGCCGCCAGGTCGGCCACGTTCGCCGCAGGCACCGCGCCCGTCTTGGCGAGCGCCTCCTGGCGCGCGAGCTGGAGCTCGACCTCCTGGAGCTGCGCGCGGGCGGCTTCGACCTTGGCCGCAGCCGAGAGGACCCGCGCCTGCGAGGCGTTCACGGCGGCGCGCTGCTCGCTTGGGTCGAGCTCGAAGAGCACGTCGCCCGCCTTCACCGCGGCGCCCTCGCGCACGCCGACCTTCGAGATTCGTCCGGTCAGTTTGGAGCCAACTTTGGCCACGACCTGCGGCACGACGTAGCCGCTCGAGGTGACCTCGACCGCGCCCTGCACCGGCGACAGCGAGCCCACTTGGGCGAAGGCGACCTCGGTCTTGAAGAGCTGCGCGCTCGCGGCGGTGCGCGCCGCGCGCGCCCCGACGAGGACCAGGCCCACCACGAGCAGCGCGCCGACGACCTGGACGACGCGGCGCCCGGCGGCCCCCCTTGGCGCGCTCGTGGGCTCCCCGCGGTCAATGCGCGGCTCGCCATGCAGGGGGCCACGATCGATTCGCAGCGACTGGAGATCTCGGGAGAGTTGGTCGTCGGTCGACATACGGCGCGAGGTCTTCGGGGGAGGCCAGTCCTAGCGCGACGCCTTGTGGAGTGCGAGCGCTCCCGACATGTCGCGTGAGGCGCCACGCCCGCCCGGTCTCGCCGCGGCGGCGCGCTCGGTTTACCTTGGGCGCATGGCACTCACGCGCCTCACCGTGCGGTTCTTCGTCCGCGTCTCCGCCGCGGCGCTCGTCGTCACCACGGCGCTCGTCGCCGCCTGCAACGACGTCGGCTCGCTCGGCGGCTGCGCCCCCGACCACGCCGAAGGCACCGATCCGGCGGTGTGCACGAGCAAGCGCTGCAACCGCTCGCTCCTCATCAAGGAGGCGAGCAGCGGCGTCGAGCACCTCTTCTGCACCGTGCGCTGCGATCCCGACGCCGGCACCGGCTGCGCCAACGTCGAGATCTGCTACCTTGAGCCCGCGGCGCCGACCAGCGAGGCTTACTGCGCGCTCAAGTGCACCGACGAGCGCTGCAAGCCCCCGCTGAAGTGCCAGGCGAACGGCACGGTCTGCTTCTAGGTCTAGGAGCCTGGTGTTTTTCAAACACAAGGCTCCGTCGCTCCTGCTCATCAGGGAGAGGCTCGCGCCTCTCCCCCCCAAAAAAACGTCGTTTTTTGGGGTCCCCCCCTCTCCGCGGCGAGCTCCGCTCGATTCGGATTGGGTTTTTCTACGAAAAACACCAGCCTGCTAGAGCACGAGGTCGGCCTTTGTGGGGCTCGCGGGTCGCGCGCGCTTCTGCGGGCGGCGCAGCCGGGACGCCTCACGGCGCGCGTTCTCGAGCTCTTCACGGTTCTCGTACGGACGCGGCGCGGCCTGGGTCCGCGCGAGGTACGTAGGCAGGTCGACGATCTGGTAGCCGTACCGCTCGGGGCGCCGCGGGCTCCATTTCCGGTCGTAGAGATAGGCCAAGACGAGCTTCAGCGTGGGGAGCGTCGCCGGGCGTATGTCGTGGAGCAGCACCACTCCGCCGCCGTTGCGCTCGAGCTGGGCCTCGATGCGCTTCGCCATGGCCGCTGGGTCGTCGTTGAGCATGTCCTCGGCCTCCACGCTCCACAGCACGAGCTCGAGCCCTCGCTCGCGGAGCAGCTCGCGCCCCGTCGCGTCAAGCTGGCCAAACGGCGGCCGGAAGTACCTCGGCGGTTCCCCGGTGGCCTGGGCGATGAGCGCGCTGTCGTCGTCGATCTGCGCGGCCGCGTCGCTCCGCGCGAGGCTCGTGAGGAGCTTGTGGTTCTTCGTGTGGTTGCCGACCACGTGGCCGGCCCGTGCCATGTCGCGGAGCACCTTGCGCGCGCGCTCGGCCCGCACGTCGCTGCCCTCGAGGTACTGCCCGACCACGAAGAACGACGCGCGGATCTTGCGCTGATCGAGCACGCGCAGGATGGCGGGCGTGGTCTCGACGAACGGCCCGTCGTCGAAGGTGAACGTGACGTACCGGCGCCCGTCCCGTGCCTGCGGCTCGGGTCCCTCCGCGAGGAGCCACGCGCGCGAGACGCTGGCCTCCGGATTCGTGGGCGCGGTCGTCGGCGCGGTCGTCGGCGCGGTCGTCGGCGCGGTCGTCGGCGCGGCGGAGAGGTCGACGCGCGCGAAGTCGCGAGGCGCCGCGGGCCCCGACGCGGCCGGCGGCGCGGAAGCGGCCACCTTGGCGGCGAGGCTAGGCGCGAGGCGCACGCCGACGCACGCGAGAGCGACGGCAAGGAGGGCGGGCGCGAGCCACGCTGCGCGCGGGCGGCGCGTTCGGCGCTCCGGCAGCTCGGGCGCCCCTCTCCTCGTCGTACTCATGCTGGACGGATCGTAGAAAGGCGCGACGGGGCAGGGCAACTTCGTCGCGGGCCGCCCTCAGCGCTTGGCGCCGACGTTCCGGTAGACCTTGGGGACGGCGAACAGCGCCGCGTCGAGCGGACGCTCGCTGATGGCGGTCACCAAAAGGACGACCTTCCCCTTGCCCGCGGGATCCGTCCGCACCGCGCGCAGCGGGAACGCGCCGCGCGCGCCGAGCTCGCGCAGCCACCGCGGCCGCAGCGACCCCTTCGGATCCGCGAAGGCACCTCGCTGCAGAATACACACATCAAGGCGGGCGCTCCCGTCGGTCAGCCGCCACACGTCGCACGCCGCTCCGGCCACCGTGTCGTGCTCGGAGGTCTTGTCGACGAGCACGTCGCCGCCGGTCGCGTCGATGGAGGTCGCGGTGAACGTGGCCTTCGCGTCGTCCACGTGGAGGCTCCGGCCCGTGGCCGCGTCGACGACCACGCGCGGGCCGGACGCCGGCGCGAGGCGCACGAGCGAGCCCTTCACCCACACGACGCGTGACTCGCCCGACTCGAGCGTCGCGGTGACCTCGCCCTCGAGCTGCCCGGCGACGCGGGGCACAGGCACCCACCCCTGGCTCGCGTCCTGGCTCGCCTCGGCGCTCGCGGCGTCCTTCGCGGGCCGGCCCCGCTTCTTGTCGATGAGCGCCTGCGGCACGCAGTAACCGCCTTGCAGCGGCACGCCGCGCTCGTCGCGCTCGTCGAGCTCGACCGACACGCACCGGATGCCCGGCGCGCAGTCCTCGCCTACGGTGCACGGACGGCTGCATACGCCCTCGCCGGCCTCGCCGCTCGCCGACTCGCGCATGCAGCGCGGCGCCGCCGGCCCGCAGTTGACCGCCCACGCGCAGGGCCCGCCCAGGGGCGACTTCGGCGCGAGGTACTTGCCGTAGGCCCAGAAGCCCACCGAGCCGAGGCCGAGCGCGAGGAGCACGAAGCGCACGGCCCAGCGCGCGCGGCTCGTGCGTGGCGGAGCGTCGTCGAGATCCATGCGCTCTACATGCGTTCCGTCACGTGCGCGCGGCGACGTGGCCGACGAAGAAGGGCCCCATTTGGGCGATGAACTCGCTCGTCTGGCGGGTCTTTCGCATGGCCTGCACCAGGTGCGACAGCGGATGCAGAGTGCCGCCCACCAGGCCGATGACGAACTCGTTGTCCGCGGCGTCGATGCCGTGGCACGCGAGCCTCACGTCGTGGGCCAGCTCGGTCTGGCCGTACGCCATGCCGAGGGCCGCGTGCTCGCGGAGGATGTGGCTCTGGTCGATGGGCTCGAGCTTCGCGAACGTGCCCTTGCGGCGGAGCGGGTACCACACGTGCCAGGGGAGCTCCTCGCGCAGCACGTTCTTGATGGGGCGCTCGAGGAGCACGAACTCGAGGTCGGGCTCGTGGCCGGTGGAGTAGGTGCGCCCGAGCATGGTCCAGCCCGGACGGAACTCCACCTTCGAGAGCTCGGGGCCCTCGAACAGCGGGCGGACGCGGGTCACGAAATGGGCCGCGTCCTCCGCCCAGGTGAGCAGGCCGAAGCCGCGGGGCGCGTTCGCGTCGGCGTAGACCACCGCGGGCACGGCGGCCTCGCGGAGCGCGGCGACGAGCTCGGCGCGCGCGGCGGGGGCGCTCGCGCCGGCGGGCACGTCGAACACGAGCAGCTGCATGAAGAGCCGGCGGTTCAGCGCCTGCTTCACGCCGTCTCTCTTGCCGCCGTACTCGTTGACGTCGACCTCGGGGAGACCCGGCTTCTTCTCGGCTGTGGGCTCGGCGCTCATGCCCTCCGTGTACACCCAAACGGCGTCCGGGGGACAGGGCTCCGCGAGGGTCATATTTGTGCACTCTACACGAGTACGTCGAGCTCCCCGCGCAGGAAGTCGCGCGCCACCACCACGTCGTGGACCGCGTCGGGGCCGTCGGCGATGCGCGCCGCGCGCGCGTACCGGTAGAAGAGCGAGAAGGGCACGTCGTCCGAGTAGCCGAGCCCACCGTGGAGCTGGATGGCGTCGTCGAGCACCTGGCAGAGCAGCTTGGCGACGTGGTTCTTGGCCATCGACGAGTAGGGCCTCGCCTCCTTCGCGAGCCCCTTGTCGATGAGCGTGGCGCAGTGCCACGTGAGCAGGTTGCCCACGTGGATGGCCGTCGCGTTGTCGGCGAACATCTTCTGCACGAGCTGGTGGTGCACGAGCTCCTTGCCGAAGCTGCGCCGCGTGGTCGCCTGCAGTTTGCACATTTGCAGGACGCGATCGGCGAGGCCGAGCCACCGCATGCAGTGGGTGAGCCGCGCGGGCACGAGGCGCGCTTGCGCCAGCTGAAAGCCCTGCCCCACCTCGCCGAGGACCGCGTCGGCGCCCACGCGCACGCCGTGAAACTTGAGCTCCCCCTCGCGGTGCGTGAGGAGCGGGGGCGCGAGGCAGGGGATGTCGCGCACGTACTCGACCCCCTCGGCCGCGCGGTCGACGAGGAACATCGTCGCCCCGCGACGGGGATCGTCGCTCGTGCGGGCCATGACGATGAGGAACGCCGCGTCAAACGCGCCGGTCGAGTACCACTTGTGCCCGTCGATCACGAACCCGTCGCCGTCGAGCGTGGCCGTGGTGCGCAGGTTCGACGGGTCGGCCCCCGCGCCGGGCGCGGGCTCGGTCATGCAGAAGGCGCTCGTGGACTCGCCGCGCGCGAGCGGGCCGAAATAGCGGTCGCGCAGCGCGGGGCTCGCGGCGCGGAGCAGGAGATCCATGTTGCCCTGATCGGGCGCGTCGCAGTTGAAGATGGAGGCGCCGAGAAGCGAGCGCCCCATCTCGCGGAAGAGCGCGCACATGCCGAGCACGCCGAGGCCGAGGCCCCCGTGCTCTTTGGGCAGGTGGGGCACGAAGAGGCCCTCGGCCTTCGCGAGCGCGCGGAGCTCGATGAGCCGGGAGGTGTCGCCGCGGAGAGCCACGTCGAAGAGCTCGCGCTCTGCGGGCAACACTTGGGTGTCCATGAAGTCGCGCACGCGCGCGCGGAGGGCCTTCAGCTCGGGAGAAAGTTCGAAGTCCATGACAGTGCTCCTCGTGGCGTGATCCCGCTCGCGCGGGAGCCTCACTCGATGTCGGCGCGGGTGTCGAAGCGGGGGCTGTTGACGCGCAGCTTCGCGAGCAGCGAAGCGCGGAGCGCCGGGCGCATCGCGTCGAGCTCCGCGGCGGAGGTCTTCGGATCGCGGATCGCCTCGCAGAGGCGCCCCTCGAGCGCCGCGACCCGTCGCTTCTTGTCGCGCAGGCTGTCCGGCGCGGGCACGCCGTCGCCGGTGAGCGCGCGCAGACGCTCGAGCTCCGCCGCGACGTCGGCGTCCTCGTCCATCGACTCCATCGCGGCGGTGAACGCGAGGTGCGCGCCGACGAGCACGCGGAACGAGGCGCGCGGCTCCTTCACGAGCGGGCGGATCTCGCGCTCCAAGAACTTCGCGAGGCCGAGCAGGATCGTCTCGCGATCGGGTGCATCTTGCATGTTACAGGGCTCCCTTCTCGACGAGGCGCAGGGCCTCCCACTCCATCTCCGAGGCGCGCCGGCCAATCGCGAGCAGCTCGAGGTCCTCCTCCCCGCCGTGGGTGTAGCGCTCGGTCTGGCAGGCCGCGCCGAGCGCCCAGGCCACGTTGCCGAGCACCTCCCAGTAGTGGAGCTTCGCCGTATCGAGCGCGCGTCCACTGGCCGCCTCGTAGGCGTCGTAGAACGGCCTTCGCGCGGAGAACCCGCCGATGGGGAGCGCGAGCTGCCCAAAGCGCCAGTCGCGCACGGAGAGCCAGGCGAGGTCTTCGTAGGGTGAGCCGAAGTGAGCAAATTCCCAGTCGAGCACCGCGGAGAGCCCACTCGGCTCGACGAGGAAGTTGCCAGTACGGAAGTCGCCATGAGTGAGCACGCTCACCGGATCGTTGCTTGGGGCGTGCTCTTCGAGCCAGCGCACGAGCCACGCGAGCGCGGGTCGCTCGCGGCGGAGCGCGCTCATGGGCCCCCGCATGCCCTCGATGCGCGCGTGCGCGGCGCTCACGGCCGGCAGAGCATCGCCGAACAGGTGAGGCTCCGTCGTCGGCGTGACGGAGTGGATGCGCGCGAGCTCCGCCGCGAGCTCTCCCGCGAGGCCGGCGCGCGCCGCGGCGAGCTCGGGCCCCTTCACGATCTTGCGGCCGATCGCCTCGCCGGCCACGAACGGCACGAGGTAGGCCGAGGTCTTCGGCGCGAGCAGCTCGCCCAGCAGCGCGAGCGGCTCCGGGGTCTTCACGCCGGCGCGCGCGGCGGCCTTCATGACGGCGAACTCGCGGGCACGGTCGATGCTGCCCGGCAGCGACGTGCGCGCGTCGGAGCGCAAGACCCACCGCGCCGCGCCCGCCACATCGATGAGGAAGTTGTCTTGGCATGCCCCGCCCGCGAGGCGCGTCGCGCGCACCACCTCGGCGCCGAGGACCTCGCCGAGGCGGGTGAGGGTGCGTGCATCGAGCGCGAGATCCGCCATCGCGGCGAGCATAGCCCACGTGCGGGCGGCGCGTCGCCGGCGCGATTCCAGCCAGCTCGGCGCCGGTCGCGCCGCAGCGACCCGCGGGGAATGGTATGGTCTCGCCCACCATGGATGAGAGCCCTTTTCAGGCCTTTCGGTCGGTCCCCAAGACCGGTGTCATCTACGTCACGAGCGAGGCGAGCAAGCGCGGCTTCTCCCCCAGCAGCACCGACTGGTGCAACCTCGGCCAGGGCCAGCCCGAGACCGGCCCCCTGCCCGGCTCGCCGGCCCGGGTCGACAGCGTCTCCATCGGCGTCGACGACCAAGAGTACGCCCCGGTCGCCGGGCTCTGGGAGCTCCGCGAGGCGATCGCCAACCTGTACAATACCCTCTATCGCAAGGGCCGCGGCTCGAAGTACAGCGCCGAGAACGTGTGCGTCTCCGGGGGCGGCCGCGCCGCGCTCACCCGGGCCGCCGCGAGCCTCGGACAGGTCAACCTCGGGCACTTTCTCCCCGATTACACCGCCTACGAGGAGCTGCTCGACATCTTCGGCGCGTTCACGGCCATCCCCATCTTGCTCGAGGGCGACCGCGGGTACAGCTTCACCGCGCAGGATCTGCGCCGCGAGGTCTTGGGCCGGGGGCTGTCGGCCGTGCTGCTCTCGAACCCATGCAACCCGACCGGCAAGCTCGTCGGCGACGACGAGCTCGCGCGGTGGGTCGAGACCGCGCGCGAGCTCGACTGCACGCTCCTGCTCGACGAGTTCTATTCACACTACATCTATCGCGGGCGCCCCGGCCAGCTCCCGATAGAGAGCGCCGCGCGCTACGTCGACGACGTCGAGAAGGACCCCGTGGTCGTGTTCGACGGCTTCACGAAGAACTGGCGCTACCCCGGGTGGCGCATCACGTGGGCGCTCGGGCCGAGCAGCATCATGGAGAGCTTCGCGAGCGCCGGCTCGTTCCTCGACGGCGGCGGCTCGAAGCCGCTGCAGCGCGCGGCGATCCCCCTTCTGGAAGAGGCGCACGTCGTTCAAGAGACCCTCGCCATCCACAACGCCTTCAGGGAGAAGCGCGACTTCATACTCCCGCGCCTCGAGCGCCCTGGGTGTGCGGTTCGACCGCACCCCCGACGGCACCTTCTACGCGTGGGGCAACGTCGCCAACCTGCCCGCGCCGCTCAGCGAGGGGATGTCGTTCTTCCGGGCCGCGCTGGAGGAGAAGGTCATCTGCGTGCCTGGGGAGTTCTTCGACGTGAACCCGGGCAAGCGGCGCTCGAACCGCGCCTCGCGCTTCCGCGACTACGTGCGCTTCTCGTTCGGTCCCTCGCGCGAGACGCTCGAGCGCGCGCTCACGCGGCTCGACGGGCTCGTCACGCGCACCGCGTCCACGGGCTAGCGGCTCAGCGCGCGAGCTGCTTCTTGCAGAGCGCTACGCACATCTTGTCGCCCTGCTTCTGGCAGATGTCGAGGAGCAGCCGCGTCTCCTCCGTGGGCGCCTTCCCGTCGATGACCCTCGACTCGAGCAGGGCCCGCGCCTCCTTGTCTTTCCCCTTGAGGTGCAGATCCCGCGCCTTGCTGAACGGAGTGTCGGCGGGCCGCTCGACGCTCGGCGCGGCAGAAGCGCCCGCGCGTGCGCCGCCGTCCAAGGAGACCTTGCGGCCGAGCTTCCGGGCGCATTGCTGCACGCAGTCGGCGTCGCTCTGAGCCATACAGATCTCGAGCAAGAGCTCCGCCTCCGGGCGCCCGCCCTCCGCCGCGAGGGCGCGCTTCTCGACGAGCAGGCGCGCGAGCCAGTTCTGCCCGCGCGAGTGGTACTCCCGCGCCTGTTCGAGCGGGCTCTTCTCGTCGGGCCCAGGACCGGCGTCGGCGAAGGCGCTCACCGGCTGGGAGGGGACCGTCGGCTTGGGCGGCGGCTCCGGGGTTGAGACAACCTCCACGGTGCCCGGCACGTTCGCGGGATCGAGCGGCGGATCCTTCGAGCTGCACATCGGGGGGAGGGCCACGAGGAGCAGCGGGCCGGCGAGGAAGCCTCGGGTCACGGCTTCTTGATCCAGAGCTCGACGTTTCGGTCCTCCAGCTTGCCCGCGCCGCTCGCGGGGCCCCAGCCCGAGTCCATGTCGACCACCGAGCGCCGGCGCCCCTCCTTCGCGACGTCGTCGCCGTCCTGCGCGTAGTCCACGCACGTGGCCCGGAGCATGATCCAGCCGTTGTCCTGATCGAAAATCTCCACAACCCTGAATTCATTCGGGAAATCGGCGATGGCGCTGGTCATCACCTCCCAGTAGGCGTGGCCCGTCGTCGGGGTCACCGCGCGGATGCGGTGCTCGTGCGTGTGGCCCACCATGCTGAAGACGACGTTCGTGTACCCGCCGAGGAAGGTCGCCCATTCGTCGGGGAGCACCGCGTCCGCCGCGGCGGTGCCGAACACGCCGCCGTCCTTCGTGAGGCTCGCCTGCGCGTGGTGCGACGAGAGGATGACCCACTTGTTGTCGGCCTTCGCCTTGTCGAGCGCGGGCTTGATGGTGCGGTCGATCTCGGAGCGGGTGAGGAGCCCGTCGGCGCCGCCGGTGTCCGTCGCCGTGTCGATGACGAGGAAGCGGATCGGGGTGCCCTCGACGTCGAAGGTGTAGGTGGCCCGGCCCGAGGCCTTCTGCGCCTCCCCGAGGCCGTGGCCGTCCGCGTGGGAGGCGATCTTGGCCATGAGCGCCTTGCGGTCGAGCAGCGCGCGGCGCTCGTCGGCGAGGACGTCATCCCGGTTCACCTCGCCCTTCTTTCCGTCTTCGTAGTGCCGCGTTCCGCCGTTCGAGGTCACGCCCACGGCCTCGGCCTTCTTGGGCGCGCTCACGCCGAGGTTCCCCTGCACGAGCACGTCGTGGTTGCCGGTGACCCACTTCCACGGCATCGCCAGGCCCTCGGCCTTGAACGGGTCTTTGCCGTCGTTGTTGGGCCCGGCGATCACGTCGTCGTCTTTCCCCGAGTCGCACTTCAGGCGCTCGGAGCCGGAGAGGACACCGAACACCCAGTCGACCTCGTTGGTCTGAGCGCTGTCGGCGTTGTCGCCGCCGAGCAAGACGAACGCGATGGGATCCTTCTTGTGCAGCACGTTGACCGTGCGCACCGCCGCGTTGGCCATTCGGCACAGGTAGGGGTCTTGCGGCCGCAGCGCCGCGTCCGGTCCGGGCGGGGGCGAGTCGAAATTGCCGAGCCGGGTGGGCGACTCGTCGTCGGGGATCTGCAGGTCGGGCATGTGCACGAAGCGCGTGAGGCGCTTCGCGTTGGGGCCGGCGGGCGGCGGCGTCTCGGCCGTGATGGCGCGCGTGGTGTAGGCCTCGCCCTTGCCCTCCACCACCTCGCCGAACCCCTTCGTGACGTAGCTCTCGTAGGCCTCCGGGAGGGAGGGGTTCGGGCCAGACGCCGACGGCTGCCGCGGCTGCTTCGACGTGAAGGTGCGGTCGAGCGTGGTCTTCACCTCGCCGAGCGGCGCGAGCGGGATGACCTGCACCTCGCCGGGCGTCGGAGTCGGAGTCGTGCCGCCGGGCCCCGGATCGGACGAACACGCGGCGACGATGAACCCAACCCCCAGCGCGACAGCTCTTCTCACGTGCACTCTCCCGGCTCGAACCTCGGGCAATTCTACACGGTCACGCCGCGCGGGCGAGCGCCGGCTTCTCCGCGCGGCGCTCACGCTCGACGGCGCGGCCCCTTCGCGCGGCGGGGGCGGGCGACGCGCGCAAGGGGCGCGGGCGGCGCGGGCTCTCCCACGCCGGGCCCTAGCCCGCGCACGAGCAGCTCGAGCAGATCGCGGAGCGACGCCGACGCGCCGTCGATCGAGGCGAACCCCTGAAGCCACGCGGTCAGCACCGAGAAGTAGAGCGCGAACGCGGCGTGCGCCGCGAGCACGGAGCCCACGTCGCGCCGCACCTCGCCGCGCCCCTTCGCGCGCTCGACGAGGCCGGCGAGCACGCCGACGAAGCGCGTGGTGACCTCGAGGCCGTAGGCGGAGTGTTTCGCCTCGAGCGAGGGCGACATCGAGACCGAGAGGAACGCCTCGGCGACGCGGCGGTGCTGCGCGTAGAAGCCGAGCAGGCGCGAGAACATGCGCATCCACTCGTCGACCAAGGCGCCGTCGCCCACGCCGCCCGCGAGCTCGTCGACCCGCGCCTCGAGCTCGGCGTACACCACCGCGCGCAGCAGGTCGGCCTTGTCGGTCGCGTGGACGAAGACCGTGCCGGCGGCCACCCCCGCGCGCTCCGCGATGGCCTTCGTGGTCGTCGCCGCGTACCCCACGTCCGAAAAGAGCTCCCAGGCGGCGCGGCGCACGCGCTCCGCCGTCTCGTCTTTGCGTTGCTGGCGCACCTCACCACTCTACGCGAGATGGAAGGGTGAACTCGGTCATTGACTACGCTCAGCGAGCCCTGCCGCTCCCGAGCAGACTCGACGGGGCCGCGGTCGCCGCCTTGGGCACCGGCCGCGGTTCAAGGCAGGCGCCACGCTCAAGCCCGCTCAAGCCCGCTCAAGGGATCGGGCGCGTGAGGCACTCGCCCTCGCCGCGGAAGTGCCCCACGGTCCGCGTGAGCGCGGTCACGTACGCCTTGAGGTCGACGATGTCCGCGGCCGAGCCGGTGCCGTAGGGGCCATTCTCCTTCGGGAGCCGCGCGAGCTTGGTCGCCTCGAGCTCGGCCAGGGTGATCTCGCCGTTCTTGTCCGCGTCCGCGTCGGCGAGGTTCTGGAAGCGCAGCTTGGCGGAGGGCGACTGGAGGTCGTCGTAGAAGAGGTGATCGCCATGGATGGTGAGCTCGATCGAGTCGGTGCCTCCGTTCGTCACGTTGGCGCCGTCGACCTCTTTGCCGGAGACCTCCCCCTTGCAGGCGTCGAACAGGGTCTTCGCGGCGAAGCCCCACTTGAACGACCGGCTCTCGGCGCCCTTCGTGGCCTTGCCCTCGACGTAGAGCCCGAGGCCGCCCGCCACCATCGCCGCCTTGTCGGATTCGGTCGCGCCCGCCCCGAGCGCCGTGGCGGAGGACGCGGGGACGAGCTGGTAGGAGACCTTGGGCCAAGGCTGCGCGGCGAGCCCCGACGCCTCGAACACGGCCTTGGGCTGCGGCGCGACGTGGTTGAAGAGCTTCGTGCCGGTCATTTCCCCGCCGACCACGCCGGCGCCGTCGGCGACCTTCACCCCACCGAGGACGACGAGGAACGTGGAGTACTTCACCGACCAGCCGTCCTCGAGCTCGGAGGCCGGGATGCCGGCCTCGATGTACTCCTCGCCCCAGGTGGTGAACGTCACGTTCCCCACCCCGGCGCCCGAGGAGCAGCTGACCAAGGCGGCGACCGCGCAGAGGACCAGCGAGATCGTCGTGCGGTGCTTCGTCGTATGCATGCCACGATCGTTATCGTTCGTAGCACGGTCGTGTCACGAAAATAAAATTCGTGCTCTCACTTGGGCTTGGGCTCGAACGCGAACCGGTAGCGATCGGCGCCCTTGATGCTCCGCACGAGCTCGGCGCGCGGGACGTCGGCGAGCTTCGACGCGGGGCCCGGCGGCACGAGCTCGAGCTCCACCTCGGCGAACCACGCCGCGATCTGGACCGAGAGGGTGACGCGGCCGTCCGACTGGAGATCGACCTCCTTGAACGGACAGCCTTCGATCTGCAGCCTCCCGCTCGCGTCGAGCAGGTCCGCCGCGTCCACCTCGGCGCGGAAGGCGCGGGCCTCGCCGCCCTTCTTGGCCGTCCCCTCGAGCACGATGACGTGTCCCCCGAGCTCACCCGCGAGAGCGCCCGAAGGCGGCGAGGCGAACGACATCGTGGCGCTCCGAACGAGGCCCGAGAGGCCCCGGCCTTCGCCGAGGGGGGTGTCGGCCGCGAGGAGATC
The DNA here is from genome assembly GCA_016720545.1 of Myxococcales bacterium. Taxonomy (NCBI): domain Bacteria; kingdom Pseudomonadati; phylum Myxococcota; class Myxococcia; order Myxococcales; species Myxococcales bacterium. The sequence goes on along the minus strand of JADKKK010000007.1, from coordinate 260,068 downwards.
GACGCTCGACGCGGGGAGCAGCTCCCCGCGCGCCGCGCCGGCCACGTAGTGCCCAGGGTGGGCGTGCGCGACGCGCTCGCCGAGGAGCCACGCGAGCGGGTCGACGGACGGCGGTCGCGCCCGCGCCGTCGCGCCCGCGAACAAGGTCTCGCCGTCGAAGAAGTAGAGCGGACCTGTGGCGATCAGGGCCTTCGTGAGGGACACCTCCCACCCCTGCTTCGTGACGAAGGTCTTCGGGGCGCCGACGACCCGCACCTCCAGGGCGACCCGCCGGCCCGTGGTCGTGTCGGGAGCCGCGTCGCCGCAGCCGCTGGCGGCGAGCGCGAGCGCCGCCAGCGCCGCCAGCGCGCGACGAGGCACGTTGCGAAGGATCGAGGGCGAGGTCATACGCGTGGGCGATCCGTGTGGGTTACACATAAATGACACAGTCACAGGTGAAGCGTGAGGCTCGCGTAGATCGCGCGGGGCGGCCCCGCGGTCACGTGGCGCTCGGCGATGCGCGACGGGCTCGCGCTCCGCGCGAAGTTCGAGGCGAACACGAACTGACCGTCGTAATACGCTTGACCGAGCAAATTGGTCGCGTCGATGGAGAGCTCGACCTCGCGAAAGCGGAGGCCCGCGGTCGCGTCGGTGAGCACCACGTTCTGGCCGATCTCGCCGTAGGGGAGCGGGCGTCGAATCACGCCGTCGAGCCCCACGCCCACGCGCCCCACGAGGTCGCGAGCGCGCCACGTGGCCAGGCGATGCTCGAGGCGTACGTCGCTGCGGACGACGAGCTGCGGGACGTACGGGAGGAGATCGCCGGCCGCGTAGTCGACCGAGGACGCGACGAACGCCGCGCGCGTGTACGTCGCGCTCCCGGCGAGCACGAGGACCTGCCCAGCGCGCGCGAGCAGCTCCACGGTGCCGCCTACCCTGCGCGTGCCGGGCACGGCCTCGTTGCGCGCCGTGACGGGGTCGAACACGAGGTCGTCGGACAGCTCGGTGGTGTACGCCGCCGCCGAGGCGGAGAGCGCGCGGCCGTGTGTCCAGCGGGCGCCGAGCTCGAGGCTCGTGACCTTGGCGAAGGGCGCGTTTTGGCCATTCGCGAGGCCGCGCGCCTGCGGAGAGCGGAACCCGTCGCCGTAGCTCGCGAGCACGTGGAGGCCGCGCGCCGCCGCGTAGTCGAACGTGACCTTCTTCCCGAGGTTCGACGACTGCGACGCGCGGGTAGGGCCGGGCGTCCCGGCGCGGTCTTCCACGGAATAGGCGAGCGCGTCGACGCGGAGCCCGCCGCGCACGACGAGCTTGGGGGTGGGGCGGAGCTGGGCGTCCACGTACCCCGCGACGTTTGTGGCCGCGACGCGGGCGTCGACGGGGGTCTCGGTCACCCGATCGTCGACCTCGGCCAGGCGCCGCTGCGACTGCTCGATGCGATCGTGGCGACCGTAGACGCCGGCCTCGAGCGCGTCGTCGCTCGACAGAATCGCCACCGTCCTGCGGTACGAGCCCGTGCCGCCCAGCATGACGGAGTCTTGGAGCTGCTCGGTGTTGTCCGAGTCGAGCGTGTCGCGGCCGCCGCGCAGCGAGTCAGTCAGGTACCCGGTGAAGTTCTGGCGCAGCGACAGGCCACGAAAGGCAACGAACGGGGCGATCTGGAAGCGCCCCGCGCCCTCGTCGCGGTGGAGATCGACGAGCAGGTGCGTCCGCGTCGAGCGGCCCCCCTGCTTCGCGTCGAGCGTCGCGTAGCGATCGAGCCGCCCCGCCTCCACCTCGCGCTGCGGGACGACCCCGGCCGAGTCGAAGCGCCCCGCGTAGGTCGTGAAGAGCGCGCGGAGCGAGAAGCCCGCGTCGAAGTCGTGGGTGGCTTGGGCGACGAGCGACCCCCGGCGCGCCGCGCGGTTCGGACCGAAGCCGTCGGTCGTGTACTCCTCGAAGGACGCGAAGGTCTCGTCCGAGGCCTCTTGGGGACGGTACACGAGCAAGAGCCGCCGAGAGCCGAAGGACCCTATCGTGCCGCGCGCGTGGACACCTGGCTCCGCGTAGCCGAGCTTCATTCGCATCGAGCCCGCGACCGCAAAATCGCCCTGCCGCGGATCGTACGTGCCCCCCTGCGCGACGACCTCCTTCACCACCTCCGGCGGGACGAAATGAAGATCGGCGTAGCCCTGCCCATGGATGTTCGACACCTCGTTCACCGGGATGCCGCCGACCCAGAGCTCGACATCTTGCCCGTGGACGGCGTCGAAGCCGCGCATGAAGATCTGGTGGGCCTTCCCTTCGCCGCTGTGCTGGGTGACGAAGACGCCCGGCACCACGTTGAGCAGATCGCTCGCGGTCCGGTGCGGCGCGGCGCCGAGGACGTCCCGGCCGCGCACGACCTCGGAGGCCGAGCGCGCCCCGGCCCGCCCCTCGACGCGCACAGCGGCGGGGACGCTCGGGGGCGCGCCCGCAAGCGCGACCGCAGGCGGCGTAGCTGGAGGCGGGACCGGCGACACCGCAGGACCGACCGGGACCGCTCGCGCGAGGCCCTGGAACCGCACGACGTCGCGCACCTTCGCCGCCACGGGCTTGCCGTCGCGCGTGGCGGGCTTCCACACGGAGCGCGCGGCCGCCGCGAGCGCGGCGCGATCGATCTCCGGCGAGACGGGCGCCTCGACCTCGGCGGAGATCACCTTCCCCTCCGCGCTGACCACCAGGATCACCGGCACGACGACGTCGTGGTGATCGGGCGCGTGCGGCCACTCGCCCGCGGCGCGCGAGACGACGACCGGCGGCTCGAGCTCATGGGCGAACGCGGGGGCGGGGGCGAGCGACGCGAGCGACGCGAGCGACGCGAGAGCCACCGACAGGATCGCCCCGCGCTTCATCCTCCGGGTCGTAGCACGATTTTCTACTTTCTCGCTACGAACGCCCCCTCCACGTGCCCCCCGCCGCTCGAGGAGCACGCCGCCGGCCGCGCGAGGCGCGTCCAGGCCTTCGTCGATCGCACAAAATACTGACTGCAGTCATTGACTACGCTCACCGAGACCCTACAGCTCGATCTGGAGGTCGACGATGGAAGGCGAGCGAGACATCACCCTTCGGGCCGCGCTGGCGGGCTACTTCGCGGACAACGGCTTCGGGGCCGACGGCGGCTACGGCGACGCGTGGGTCGACTTCTCCCTCGGGCCGCTGCCCTTCCCGTTCCCCAACACCGAGGGCCGCAAGCGGGCCGTGCGGTTCCACGATCTGCACCACCTCGTCACCGGGTACCCGACGGACACCGTCGGCGAGCTCACGATCTCGGCCTGGGAGATCGGCGCCGGCTGCGGCGACTTCTACGCCGCGTGGGTCATCAACCTGAGCGGAATGGGCCTCGGGGCGCTGGTCGCGCCGTCACGGGTGTTCCGGGCGTTCGTGCGCGGGCGCGGGTCGCGCACGTTCTACGGGGAGGTCTACGAGGAGGTGCTCGAGGAGCGCGTCGCCGACGCCCGCGCGGCGCGGGTGCGGGACCGCGCGCCCACCCTCGGCGACAGGGCGCTCTTCGCGGCGGGGGCGGCCGTCGGCTGCGCGGTGGCCACCGTGTTCGCCGCCGCCGCGCTCCCGCTCTTGCCGCTCGGCCTCTTCAACCTTTGGCGAAAGCGCCGCGCCACGGCGCCGGCGGGCGTGCTCTGACGCGCGCGCAGGTCGCTGAGCGCGCTCAGCTGGGCTTGTCGGGCTCGGCCTCGGCGCCCTGCACCACGGGCTTGGGCGGCGGCGGGAACACCACCGCGTAGACCGCGAGCGCCGCGGCGCAGACCACGCCGATGACCGCGTACGTGCCCCACACCCGGAGCGGCTGCGCGGGCCCCACCTTGGGCAGGTGCGCCGCGATGAGGCGGCCCGAGAGCACGCCGCCGACGAGCCCGCCCACACCAAACGGGACCAGCCCGAGCCCCATGTAGAGGCCCTCGCGCCCCTTCGGCGCGAACGACGAGACGTACTCGTAGTAGCGCGGCGAGTAGATCATCTCGGCCAAGGCGAAGACGAAGAAGCTGCCTGCGGCGCCGAGGAGCGTGGGCACGGCGCCCATGAGCGCCATCGACAGCGCGCCCACCAAGACGCCGAACGCCATGGCCGGCACGGCGGGCAGGCGCTTCGTGACGCGGCCCACGAACACCTGGAGGAGCGCGATCGACAGCGGGTTGATGAGGGTGATCTCTTCGCGCGGCGCCTTCTCGCCGAACACGCGCACGATGTACACAGGGAACGTCTGGTAGAACTGCTCGATGAGCAGGTAGTAGCCGCTCACGACGACAAGAAAGATCACGAGCCGGCGGTCGGTCAGCGCCGCCCCCAGGCTCGGCAAGAACGCCGCGGCCGGCTTCCGAGGCGGCGTCACGGCCTCCCCCTGCGCCTCGGCGGCCTTGGCGCGCGGCGCACCGATCGCCGGCTCGAAGAACGCGAGGAACGCGACCGCGAAGCCCACCACGCAGGCGACGACCGAGTTCACCATGCTCGCGCGGAGCGACACGAGGGTGCGCACGATCTTGGTCAAGATCTTCCCCACGACGCTGCCCGCGTTCACCGACGCGTAGAAGATGGAGAAGCCCTGGGTCTCGCGGCCCGCGGGCGCGTAGCGGCGCACGGCGCCGGGGATGACGGGCTTGAGGAACGCTCCCGCGAACGCCATGCCGAACACCGCGCTCCAGGCCCCCACGCGCGACGGGAAGGCGAACAGCGCGGCGTACGCGAGCACGTAGAAGGCGAACGAGAGCAGCAGCGCGCGACGAAACCCGAGCCTGTCGGCGAGCGCGCCCGTGCCCACGGGGAGCCACGCGCGCACGAGCGCGAACAGCCCGAGGAGCGCACCGTTCTCCTTGTCCGAGAGGCCCACGGTCTGCGTGAGGTAGACGCCGAGGTTGATGTAGACGCCGTAAAACGCGAGGCGCTCGAGCACCTCGAGGCCGATCGCCACCCAGAACACCCGCGGGAAGGGCACGAGGGCCTTCACGCCCGGGCCGGCAGCGGTGAGCGCGCTCATCGACTCGGCTCGTAGCACGGGTCTCGCGGGGTCGCTGGCGCAGTTTCGGCCCGCGCCGGCGGAGAACTGGGGTAGACCGCCGGCATGGCACGGGTCGTCCGCAGTGTGGTCCGCAGGTTCAGTGCGCGCTTCGCCGCAGCGGCGGCCGCGTTCGCCCGCGAGGGCGGCCACGCGGTGGTCTGGGAGACCGAGGGCAAGGCTCGCCTTGTGGTGCGCGCGCCGAAGCGCGGCGACTTCACCGATTTGGGCGCGTGGTCGATGTACGACCTCGGCCTCGAGCGGTGGACCGTGCGCAAGACCGGGCCGTTCGCGGGGCTGGCCACCGTAAAGGTGCCGGACGACGCGCTCCACATCGTGCGGCGGCGCGCCGAGCGCGACTCGATTCACCCCGAGGCGACCCGCGAGGTCGACTTCGACTGCCTCGCGTGCGGCGCGTGCTGCCGCGACAACGAGGTCGTGCTGGACGAAGACGACGTCGCGAAGCTGCGCGCCGGCGGGCGCGCCGACCTCTTGAAGAAGCCATGGTCGAAGCGCAAGAACGGCCGGATCGTCCTCACGCTGAAGGACAACGGGCGCTGCCACCACCTGCGGCGCGACAACAAGTGCCGCATCTACGAGCTCCGGCCCGCGGCGTGCTCGGTGTTCCCGGTGGCGAGCGAGTGCTGCGTGTCGGCCCGCGAGTACGAGCTCGAGATCTTCGACGGCCTCGCCCCCGAGGGGGAGTGGCCCTGGCCCGATTGACCTGGCCCGATCCGCGCGTGAGCGGCGGCCCCTGTCAGACCGTGAGCGCGGCCACCACCGCGCCGACCACGGCCGCGGCCGCGAGCACCGTCGCGATCCCCGCGCCCCAGTAAGACACGAGCAGCGCACGACGGGCCGGCTCGCCCTCGAGGTGGTAGGCGCCCTTCAAGAACGCGAGGGTGGCGCGCGTGGGCAGCCCCGAGACGGTCGCGAGCCCGCGGATCATCGCGCGCGGGCCGACGGTGAGCGCGAGGAGCACCGCGCCCACGGGACCTATCATGAGATCCCACCCGGCCGCGTAGAGCCCGAAGCGCAGGGCGAGCGTGCGGCTTGGGCGCGAGGCGGGGTCGAGGCCGGTGTCGCGCCGGCCGCCCAGATCGATCGACAGCCCGTGGAGCACGTGCGCGAGCGAGAGGAGCACCGCGAGCCCTGGCACACCCACGGCCAGCGCGCGGAGCACGGGCCCGCGGAGCGCGGGGTCGAACAAGCACGCGCGCGCGACGTCGGGGAACAGCGCGCAGAGCGGCACCCCGAGCACCCCCAAGAGACCGAGCGCCGCGAACAGCTCCGCGGTGAGCGCGAAGGTGAGCGCGGGCCCCACGGGCCCGTCGGGCAAGCTCGCGAACAGCACCTCGCAGTCGAGCGTGGAGGCCCGCGCCGTCGCGAAGAGGCGGCGATGCCAGGGCCACTCGGCGTGCTCCCACGCGACCCGCGCGAAGACGCCGGACGCGCGGGGATCGAGGCACGAACCGCCACACTCGGAGAGGCCGCAGCGCGCGCACAAGACCGCCGCGGGCACGTCGACGCCGTCGAGCGGGTCGACCGACTGCCGCTCGGGCGCAGGGTCCGCCGGCTGGGGCGGACCGCGCGTGCTTCGCGTCGCGCTCACGTTCTCGCTCACGTTCTAAGGAGTCTGTCTCCATGCACGGGAGCCCGCCACCGCGAATCGCCTGAGCGCACGCGGCGCACGCAGCGCGAGGGACGCGCGACGACGCGGGTCGTCAGTGGAGCGTCTGCCCGCGCGACGAGCCCTTCGACACCTTGATGTCGTCCCGGGCGCCGCCGAACCGGAGCGCTGCCACGACGCCGATGAGCGAGAGGGCGAGGGTCGCGTAGAGCGGCAGGCCGAACGCGAACTGCACCTTGAAGAACGCCCCGTGCGGCGGCTTCGCGAGCAAAATACCCGCACTTATCGCTGGGATAGCCGCAAGAAAAGCCGCCGCGATGCGGGCGCCGCGCATCTGCACGATGGTGCGCCGGCTGAGCACGGTGGGGATGAGCACGGTCCACGCGACGGCCACGGCCCAGAGCCAGCCCAGCCTGTGGCGCGAGAGGTCGAAGGCCGAGAGGTCTTGCTCGTACGGGAGCCGGAGGTGAATCCACGGCAGGAAGAACAGCGGGAGCCCCACGAGCGCGAGGGCGAGCAGCACACCCTTGCCTCGCCCGAGGGAGGTCCACGGCAGGGTCTCGCTCTCGGGGAGCGCGGGCACGCCGCCGTCTTCCTGGTGCGCGTCGAGGGAGGGCGGGAGCTTGTCGAAGGGCTTCAGCGCCATCCCGCAGAGGGGACAGGCCGTGGCCTCGCCGTCTTCGAACATCTCGCGACAGAAGGGGCATGCAAGGAGCGACACGCGAGGAGCATATCCAATGGCCATCCGAACCTCCGCCAACCTTGCGACACGCGGTCGCGGAAAAGGTTCCCGGGCGCCCGAGCTTTCACGCGAGGGGGTCGCCCAGGCGGGCGACGACGGCCACGCGCGGCCACGCGCGGGCACGTTTGCGGTTGTCGGCGCGCGCGACCCATCGCAGAGTCGCCGCATGCTCCGCCCGCCCCGCCTCGACGCCGAGGTCGTCTCCGCCTGGCTCGCGACCCACCCCGGCTGGGAGCGCGACGCCGGCCCCGCCGAGGGCCTCGTGCGCGCGTACTCGTTCGCCGATTTTGCCAGCGCGCTCGCCTTCGTCGTGCGTGTAGGCCTGTTCGCGGAGCGCACCGACCACCACCCCGAGCTCGCGCTCCGGTGGGGGCTCGCGACGGTGAGGTTCTCCACGCACGAGCCGCCGGGTCTCACCCAGCTCGATTTCGACGGCGCCGAGGCGGCCGACGCCGCCTACCGCGCATGAGCCGCGCCGCGCGCCCCGCCCCGAGCGCGAGCCGCAAGGATCGCCAGCGCCTCGACGAGGCCCGAGCGCGCCTCCACGCGCGGCTCGTCGAGCTGAGCGGCGCGTCGGAGCTGTCCCGGTTCGACGAGGCCCTCACGCACCCGAGCTACTCGAACGAGGTGCCCGGCCTGCCCGACAACCAGCGCCTCGAGTTCTTGGGCGACGCCGTGCTCGGCCTGTGCGTGAGCGAGGTGCTGGCCGAGGAGAACCCCGAGGCCGACGAGGGCATGCTCACGCGCATGCGCGCGGCCCTCGTGAACGCCGAGGCCCTCGCCGCGTGGGCGCGCGCCATCGACCTCGGCGACGCGATCGCGCTCGGCAAAGGGGCGCACCTCGGCACCGAGCGCAAGCAGACCAACGTGCTCGCCGACGCCGTCGAGGCGCTCGTCGCGTGCGTGTACGAGGCCGCGGGCCTCGCCGGGGCGCGCGCGCTCGTCCGGGACGTCGTCGCCGAGCGCGTGTCGAGCGGGGCGTCGCTCCACGATCGTGATCCGAAGAGCGCGCTGCAGGAGCTCGTGCAGGCCGAGGGCCGACCGAGCCCCTCGTACCGGGTGCGCGGCTCGAGCGGGCTCGAGCACGAGCCGGTGTTCGTCGTGGAGGTGCTCGTCGGCGACGAGGTCCTCGGCTCGGGCGAGGGGCGCTCGAAGCGGCTGGCCGAGCGAGCCGCCGCGTCCGACGCGCTCCTGCGACGCGACGACACGAAGGAGCCCTGAGCGGCAACCGCCTCGCTCGCGCGACGCATCCGCCACGGACGAGCTACCTGCCGGCGACCCGAAGGCGATGGCTAACCCGCGTGAGTTTTCGCGGTTTCGGGCTAGAACGTGCGCCCTATGCCCGGTCTGCACCGCCACCCGTACGCCGACTTCGTCCACCGCGTCCAGAAGCCCGCGCGCTACCTCGGCGGCGAGCTCGGCGCGCGCGTGAAGGACTTCGACGCGACCGACGCGCGCGTCTGCCTCGCGTTCCCCGACGTCTACGACATCGGGATGAGCCACCTCGGCTTCAAGATCCTCTACAAAATCCTCAACGATCACCCGCGGATCCTCGCCGAACGGTGCTTCGCGCCGTGGGTCGACATGCAAGACGAGCTCCGCGCGCGGGGGCTCCCGCTCGTGTCGCTCGAGACCGCGCACGCGCTCTCCGAGTTCGACGTGATCGGCTTCTCCCTGCAGTTCGAGCTCACCTACTCGAACATCCTCACGATGCTCGACCTCGGGGGCGTGCCGCTGCGCGCCGCCGATCGGGGAGAGGACCATCCGCTCGTGCTCGCCGGCGGCCCTTCGGCCACGCACCCCGAGCCCATCGCGCCGTTCATGGACGCGATCGTCATCGGGGACGGGGAGGAGCGCGCGACCGAGGTGGCGCTGCTGTGGACCGACCTCCGCAAGAAAGGTGTATCTCGCACGGATCGCCTCCGGGCGCTCGCCGGGCTGCAGGGCGTTTACGTGCCTTCCCTCTACGCGGTGGAGACCTGCGCCGAGACGGGTGCGCTCGTGGTGGCGGCGCCCACCGACCCGACCCTCCCCTTCCCGATCGTGCGTTCTCTCGTGGACGACCTGAACCGCTTCCCCTTCCCCGACGACGGCCCCGTGGGCGGTCCCGAGGCCATCTTCGATCGCATGTCGATCGAGATCGCGCGCGGCTGCACGGAGGGCTGTCGCTTCTGCCAAGCCGGGATGATCTACCGCCCAGTGCGCGAGCGAGACCCCGACCAGATCGTCGAGACCGTGGCCTCTGCGGTGAAGAAGTCGGGCTACGACGAGGCGAGCCTCACCTCGCTCTCGACCGCCGACTACTCGTGCATCGCGCCGCTCATCAAGAAGGTCGCCGATCGGCTCGCGCCCGAGAAGGTGGCGCTCGGGGTCTCGTCGCTGCGCGCGTATGGCCTCGAGGAGGACGTGCTCGACGACATGACGCGCGTGCGCGCGCAGGGCGTCACGTTCGCGCCCGAGGCGGGCAGCCAGCGCATGCGCGACGTGGTGAACAAGAACGTCACGGAGGAGCAGCTGCAGACCACGGCCGAGCGCATCTTCTCGCGCAACTACGCGAGCATGAAGCTCTACTTCATGATCGGCCTGCCCACCGAGCAGGAGGACGACGTCCGCGAGATCGTGCGCGTCGGGGCGCGCACCCACGACACCGGCAAGCGACTCTGGAAGGCGCGCGGGAAGTTCGGCGCGCCGAAGGTGACCGTGAGCGTGTCGACGCACGTGCCGAAGCCGCACACGCCGTTCCAATACTGCGCGATGGACGCGCCCGACACGGTGCGCCAGAAGCAGGAGTGGCTGCGCTCCGAGGTGCGGGGCACGGGCGTCGATCTGCGCATGCACGACAGCGAGACGTCGTGGCTCGAGGGCGTGTTCGCGCGTGGCGATCGGCGCCTCGGCGCGGTGCTCGAGCGGGCGTACCGCCTCGGCGCGCGCTTCGACTCGTGGGAAGACCAGCTCCGGCTCGACCTCTGGGAGGAGGCCTTCCGCGCCGAGGGCGTGGACCCGGGGCTCTTCCTCGGCACGATCCCCACGAGCGCGCGCCTCCCCTGGGACCACATCGACGTGGGCTTGGAGGAGGGCTTCCTCGCGCGTGAGTACCGAAAGGCGCTGAAGAGCCGCCTGTCGGTGCCGTGCGGCAAGGCCGCCGGGATGTTCATCCACCACACGAACCTGGAAGACGCGAAGGCCGACCCGCGCAAGCTCGTCTGCTACGACTGCGGCGTCGCGTGCGATCTGTCGGCGATGCGCGAGGAGCGCCTCGTGCTCCTCTCGCGGCTCGGCGCCGAGAAGCGCCGCTCGCGCACCGAGGCCGAGGTGGCCGCGATCCGCGCGAAGGTGCCGAAGGGCCGCAAGCCGCCGCCGCGCATCGTGCAGGGCGAGGGCCGGCGCGTGCGCTTCGCCTACGAGAAGCTCGGGCCGAGCGCGTTCCTCTCGCACCTCGATCTCGTGCGCGCCATCCCGCGCGCGTTTCGTCGCATCGACGTGCCGATGTTCTACTCGTCCGGCTTTCACCCGAAGCCCGACATGGTGTTCGGCCCCGCGCTCTCGCTCGGCGTGTACAGCCTCGACGAGTACCTCGACCTGAAGCTCACGTGCGACGTCGACGAGGCCACGCTGGCCGAGCGGCTCTCGGCCGTGTCGCAGGACGGGCTCCGCTTCACTGGGGTGCGGGTGCTCGGGCCGAACGACGCGGGGGTGAACAAGCTCATCGCGGCGGCGCGCTACGTGCTCGCGTTCCCCACCGCCACCCTGCCCGGCGGCGTCGACTTCCTGCGCGCGCGCGCGGCCCACGTGATCGCGGCCGAGGAGCAGAAAATCCTGCGCAAGATCGAGGGGATAGGCAAATGGATCGACGTGAAGCGCTTCCTCACGGGGCTCCGCGTCGAAGACCCCTCCGCCGGGCCCATCGTCGCGCGCGCGGGGCTCGGCGGCTCGCTCGTCACGGTGCTCGTGGACGTCGCGATCACGAACGCGGGCGCCGTGAAGGCGCACGAGGTCGCCGAGGTGCTGCTCGGCGAGGGCGCGCGCGACACGCCGTACGCCGTCGTGCGCGCGGCGATGGGCGGCCTCATCGACGGCGCGCTCGTCTCCCCACTGGAGCTCGAGCGCTTCCGGAAGGCCCCGCCGGCGCGCGAGCCGCTCGGCGCGCCCGCCGCGCCCACCGCGCTCGAGACGTGAGCGATCCGTGAGCGACGTCTCGCTCCCCCTCACCCTAGGCCTCGCGGCGGCGGCGTTCGTGGCGGGCATGGTCGACGCGATCGGCGGCGGCGGCGGCCTCATCACGGTGCCCGCGCTGCTGGCAGCGGGGCTCGACCCGCGGGTCGCGCTCGCCACGAACAAGGGGCAGGCGGTGTTCGGCGCGGTCTCGAGCGCGGCGTCGTTCGGGCGCCACGGCGCGGTGGCGCCCGAGCGCGTGAAGGTCGCGTTCGCGGCGGGGTTCGTGGGCTCGCTGCTCGGCGCGCTCCTGCTCGTCACGCGGCGCCCGGAGCCGCTGCGGCCGCTCGTCATCGTGCTCCTCTTGACGGCGCTCGCCGTCGCGCTCGTGCCGCGCGACCGCCTCCCGAAGCTCACGCCGCGCCACCCCACCGTGGCGCTCGTGGCGGTGTCGCTCGGGCTCGGCGCCTACGACGGCTTCTTCGGCCCCGGGGTTGGCAGCATGCTCATCGTCGCGAACGTCGTGCTCTTTCAGGAGCCGCTCGTGCGGGCCTCGGGCAACGCGAAGATCGTGAACCTCGCGTCGAACCTCGCGGCGTTCGGCCTCTTCGCGGCCCGCGGCGCGATCCTCTGGCGCGTGGCCTTGCCCATGGCGATCGCGAACGCTCTCGGGGCAAACGTCGGCGCGCGCCTCGCGCTGAAGGGCGGCGAGAGGCTCGTGCGGCGCGTCGTCGTCTGCGTGGTGCTCGCCGTCGTCGCCAAGCTCCTCCGCGACGTCGTGAAGGGGTAGCGCTCGCGTCGCCGTCACGAGTCGCCATCGCGCCGGCGACGGGGCGCCACGAGTCAGCCCGCGGGCGCGGGTGCGCGCGAACCGAAACTTGCACCCTGAGATGTTACGCTTCCGCCATGAGCGTTCTCTCGGTGGATCTCGGCGGGACTCGGATGCGCGGCGCAGTGCTCGACGAAGACGGCGCCCTCCTTCATCGCGACGTGCGCCCCACCCCCGTGGCCGACGCGGAGCCGGCGGGGCTCGTCGATCTCATGCGGGAGCTCGTGCGGCACGGGTCGCGCCCCGCGCGCGCGATCGTGGGCGTGCCTGGCCGCGTCGATCATCGAGAAGGTCGGCTGGACCGCGCGCCCAACCTGCCGCCCTCGTGGGCGCCGCACCTCACCGAGGCAGCCCTCGGCGCGGCCATCGGCGTGCCGGTGCGGCTCGTGAACGACGCCGACCTCGCCGCGGTGGGCGAGGCGTATTTCGGCGCCGGGAGAGGGTTCTCCGACGTCGCCTACGTGACCCTGTCCACGGGGGTGGGCGGCGGGGTGCTCCTCGGCCGCCGGCTCCTCGTGGGGCGGCGCTCGCTCGCGGAGGTGGGCCACATGGTGATCGATCGCGGCGCCCACGCACGCGGCGAGCCGTCGACCTTCGAGCAGCTCGCGTCGGGGAGGGCCCTCGCGCGGGTCGCAGAGGCGCACGGCCTCGCGCTCACGGGGCGCGAGGTGGTGGAGCGGGCACGGGCGAACGACGCCGCGGCGCTCGCCGTGCTGGGCGAGATCTGCACCGCAGCTGCGATCGGCGTGCGCGACGTCGCGTTCGCGTTCAGCCCCGAGATCGTGGTGATCGGGGGCGGCCTCGGCCTGAACGACGACCTCCTGCACCCCGCGATCCGCGCGCACCTCGACGCGGAGGGGCCGCCCGCCATGCGCGTGGAGCTCGCGCGCGCCACCCTCGGGGACGACGCCGGCCTCATCGGCGCCGCCGCCCTCGAGCGAGCCCTCGCGGGGGGCCCGTGAGCGGTGACGTGAGCGGCGTGAGCGCGGAGCGCCCCGCGGCCGCTCGGCGCGACCCCGAGTCCGAGCGCCTCCTCGAGGACCTGCTCCGAAAGAAGAACTGGAAGCGCTGGGGCACCTACCTCGCCGACCGCCAGTGGGGCACGGTCCGGGAGGACTACTCGGAGGACGGCGACGCTTGGAGGCACTTCCCCCACGCCCACGCGCGCAGCCGCGTGTATCGCTGGGGGGAAGACGGGCTCTTCGGGCTCACCGATCGGCAATGCCGAATGTGCCTGTCGCTCGCCCTGTGGAACGGCAAGGACCCCATCCTCAAGGAGCGCCTGTTCGGACTCACCAACGAAGAGGGCAATCATGGGGAAGACGTAAAGGAACTTTACTTTCACCTCGACGCGACGCCCACCCACTCGTACGCGAAGGCGCTCTACAAGTATCCGCAGGCGGAGTTCCCGTACGAAGAGCTCGTCCAGCGGAGCCGCGGTCGCGGCCGCGACGCCTCCGAGATCGATCTCGAGCACCTCGGGGTCTTCGACGAAGATCGCTATTTCGACGTGACGTTCGAGTACGCGAAGCGCGGCCCCGACGATCTTCTCGGGCGCTTTACGGTCGAGAACCGCGGCCCCGAGGCGGCCGAGCTCCACGTCTTGCCCACGCTGTGGTTTCGCAACGTGTGGGGCTGGGGTCGCTCGGGCGAGGGCTACGGCCACGAGCCCACCATCTCCAGAGCGGGACGGCGCACCCTCCGGGCCGTGTCCGACGCGCTCGGCCCGTACGTCCTCGAGGTCGAGCCCCTCGAGCAAGGCGGGCGGCCGAGCGCGCAGCCCGCGCCCTTCCTCTTCACCCACAACGAGACCAACCGCGAGCGGCTGTACGGCGTGCCGAACGAGCGCGCCTCGGTGAAGGACGCGTTCCACGACGCGGTGGTGCACGGACGCTACGACGCGACGTCGGCGGACGAGTCCGGCACGAAGGCGGCGGCGCACTTCGTCATGAGGCTGCCCCCCGGCGGCCGGGCCGTGGTGCGGGTGCGGCTCTGCGACGAGAGCACCTGGCAGCCCCTCGTCGATCAAGTGGCCGAGGGCGCCCGCCCCTCCGCGAGCCCCGAGGAGCGCGCGGCCGCGATCGACGCCGTGTTCGCGGAGCGAATCGCGGAGGCCGACGCCTTCTACGCCACGAAGACCGGCGCCACCTGGTCGGAAGAAGACCGCACGATCGCGCGCCACGCGTGGGCCGGCCTCTTGTGGACCAAGCAGTTTTACCACTACGCGATCAAGGAGTGGCTCGAGGGCGATCCGTCGCAGCCGCCGCCGCCGCCACGGCGGGCCGCGCGCGCGCGCAATCGGGAGTTTTCCCACCACCTCTACAACCGCGACATCATCAGCGTGCCCGACAAATGGGAATACCCCTGGTACGCGGCGTGGGACCTGGCGTTCCACATGTTACCACTCGCCACGATCGACCCCGACTTCGCCAAGGGGCAGCTCGAGCTCTTCTTGCGTGAATGGTACATGCATCCGAACGGGCAGCTGCCTGCGTACGAGTGGAACCTGTCGGACGTGAACCCGCCGGTGCACGCCTGGGCGGCGTGGCGCGTGTACAAGCTCAGCGCCCCTCGCGGGAAGCGCGACAAGCGCTTCCTCGCCCACGTCTTCCAGAAGCTGCTCATGAACTTCACCTGGTGGGTGAACCGGAAAGACGAGGGCGGCAACAACCTGTTCTCCGGCGGGTTCCTGGGGCTCGACAACATTGGCCTCTTCGACCGCAGCAACCCGGTCCCCGGCGGCGGCCACGTCGAGCAGGCCGACGGCACCGCGTGGATGGCGTTCTATTGCACCACCATGCTGGGGATGGCCGTCGAGCTCGCCGCGAGCGATCCGGCCTACGAGGACCTCGCCAGCAAGTTCTTCGAGCACTTCGTCGCGATCGCCGAGGCGATGAACGAGCTCGGGGGGACGGGGCTCTGGAACGAAGAGGACGGCTTCTACTACGACCAAGCGACGGTGGGGAACACGTCGATCCCGCTCCGCGTGCGCTCGATGGTCGGCATCATCCCGCTCTTCGCGGTGCTCGCGATCGACGTCGACGTGCTCGAGGCGCTGCCGGGCTTCTCCAAGCGCATGAAGTGGTTCCTCGACAACCGCCCCGATCTTGGGCGCTTCGTGACCCGCCGCACCCAGCCCGACGGCAGCGTGCAGCGGCTCTTGGCCATTCCCCCGGCCGACAGGCTCGTACGCGTGCTCCGCTATGTGCTCGACGAAGAGGAGCTGCTCTCGCCGCACGGCGTGCGGTCGCTGTCGAAGGCGCACGCCCACCCGTACGAGGTCGCGCTCGGCGGGGAGATCCGCCGCATCGCCTATGTGCCCGGCGACAGCGACTCCGGCATGTTCGGCGGAAACTCCAACTGGCGAGGTCCGGTGTGGCTGCCGGTCAATCACCTCCTCATCGAGGCGCTCGACCGCTACCACTACTTCTACGGCGACTCGCTCAAGGTCGAGTGCCCCACCGGCTCCGGGCACCTCATGAACCTGCGCGACGTGGCGACGTTCCTGTCGCGACGCGTGGCGGGCCTCTTCCGGCGCGGCCCCGACGGCGCGCGCCCCTCCATGCCCCCGCACCCCGTGTTCGGCGATCTCCCGCTGTTCCACGAGTACTTCGACGGCGACACCGGCCGGGGCGTGGGCGCCGCGCACCAGACCGGGTGGACGGCCCTCGCAGTGCACGCCCTCGGGCGCTGAGGGGCGGGCGCCGGGCGCTGAGCGCGCGACGCTGTTGTATGGAATGCGAGCGTCACAGGAGACGACTTGAAGCTCGGCCGGCCCAGCGGCGGCGCTCCCAGGCGATGTGAGTCGCCATCCCGGTCGAATTCGGGCCCGGGATGAGGTTCGTCGCCCCGAGGAGCAGCGCTCTTCGGTGAGCCAATTGCGACCGGTCGCCACTTCGTCCTGCATCATCGCGACGTGCGCGCGGGCCGGTCGCGCCGAGCCGGAGGAACAGGAGCGCTCGCGCAGCGTGGTGCGTTCGTCGTTCGGCCCGACTGCCCAGCTCGGCGTGGTCGGACGCGCGCTCGCCTTCACAGAGCTCCCGGCGCGCCCTGCCGACAAGGATTGGGCGCCTCGCGAGGCTCGACCTGCAGGGTCGAGTGATCGATCTCGAACCGGTTGCGCAAGGCAGCCCCGACGTCGCCGAGAAAGCGCGGCTCGCACGTGTTCGTCGCCATGACGAGGTGCGCCGTGAGAGCGGTCTCGGTGGTGCTCATCGCCCAGATGTGAAGGTCGTGGACCTCGAGCACGCCGGGCAGACTCGCGAGGTAGAGTTGGACCTTCTCCGCGTCGATCCCATCGGGCACCGCGTCCAGCGCCAGGTTCAGCGACTTCTTGAAGAGGCCCCATGTGCCCACGAGGATGACGCCGGAGACAAGGAGGCTCACGAGAGGGTCGAGCCATGTCCAGCGCGTCCGCAGCATGATCGCCCCCGTCACGACGACACCGAGCGAGACGGCGGCGTCCGCGGCGAGGTGCAGGAAGGCCCCTCGAACGTTCGCGTCACTCTTTCGGCCCTTCGCGAACAACATCGCCGACACCCCGTTGATGACGACCCCCACCGCCGCGACGGCCATGAGCGCGCCTCCCTCGACGGGCGCCGGGTGCCGGAGCCTGCCGATCGCCTCCCATGCGACGCCGCCGACGGCCACGACGAGAAGGACGGCGTTGCCGAGGGCCGCGAGGACGGTCGTCTTCCGCAGGCCGTACGTGCGCTGCGCCGTGGGCTTCCGCCGGGCAAGCGCGAGGGCCGCCCATGCGAGCGCGAGCCCGAGAACGTCGCTCAGGTTGTGGGCCGCGTCCGCGACGAGGGCGACGGAGCCGGCGGCGATCCCGAAGGCCGCCTCGACGACGACGAAGGCTACGTTCACGGAGATTCCGATCGCGAAGGCGCGCCCGTAGCTCTCGGCGCCGGGTTCGTGGGGGTGGTCGTGGTCATGAGCCATGTGCACCTCAGTCGATCGCGAAGATTCCGGCCCCATCGGTCTGCGAGCCCCGGCGTGGCCGGAGAAATCACCCCTCGTCGCCCGCCACGCAGCACTCGCGCTCCGCACACCCGCAGTCGTCGCACGAGCGAGCGCTCGTGGTTCCGCAGTGACGCTTCATCCTGTCCCGAAGCTCGCTACGGGCACGGAAGAGCCGAACCGTGAGCGCGTTGGTGGTGAGGCCAAGCTCGGTCGCGACGACGGCGAGACGTTCTCCGCGCTCGTCGATCCGCCGAAGCACCTCAGCGTGGTGCGGCCGGAGTCGACTCGCCTGGGCGCGCACGCAGAAGCACGGCGTCGCGACAACGAGCGGAGTGGCCAGGTGATCCGTGGGGATGTCGACCCTCCCCCTAGCCTGCCGCGCTCGCGCGCGCGTCGCGTCGATGGCCTTCCGGTCCACGATGCGCCCCACCCACGCGGAGAGGCGCCCTTCGTCGCGGAGGGCTCCGGCTCGCCGGATCGCGGCAAGGACCGCGTCCTGCACAACGTCTTCCGCGTCCGCGATCGAGCCGACCGCGCGCTTCGCCCGCCGGAGCAGGCGCGCGCGCTCTCGAGCCCAAGCCTCGCTCACGCGCACCGCGGGTGTGTTGGAGCCCGGTTCGATCCACATTTCGAGCGAGGCTAGCACACTTCAACAGATAGTGAATTATCACATTGTTGGTAAGATTCCGCGAAGTCGAGCGTCACGGCAACGACCACGCTCCTCGTAACGGCCCCCCGACAGGTCTCCCATGAAGCTGCTCGTTCGAGGCGCGATCCTCGCTTCCCTCCTTCTCCCGAGGGGAGCCCGGGCCGAGCCTTCTTGCAACACGATTACGCGAGACAACGTCGCCCCGTGCGCGGTCTCTGCGAGCCTCCCCGTACGCGCCGCGGCGCTCTCCACGATCGCCCGCCGCGCCGACGCCGAGCGCGCCAGGGTGCTTCTTCCCTCCAACCCGACCCTCGCGTTGTCCCTCGCGGGGCGACGCTCGACGGGCGACTCCGCGTTCAACGCGTACGGTCAGCTTGGCCAAGAGATCGAGATCGGCGGGCAGCGGGGCGCGCGCTCGCGCGAGGCCGAAGCGCGCGTCCTCGCGAGCGAGGCGCAGCGAGGCGCCACGGCCCGCGACGTGGCCGCGGAGGCGCTGACAGCCTACTTCGAGGTGCTCGCGGCCCGCGAAGAGACCGCGCTGCTTCGCCGCGTGGAGGTCCTCGCGATCCGCGTCGCCGACACCGCGCGCGCGCAGGCGAAGGCCGGCGCGGTCGCCGAGGTGGACGCCGACGTGGGCGAGGTGCAAGCCGCGAAGCGCACGCAGGCACGCATCGTCGTCGAAGGCCGGCTCGCCGCCGCCGAGGTGCGCCTCGCTCGGCTCGTCGGTGCGAGCGGCAGCCCGGCGGTCGATGGTACTCTCCGCCCGCTCGCGGTCCCGTCGCGCAACGAGACGTCGCCACGGATCGCCGCGTTGACGAAAGAGGCTGAAGCGCTCGACGCTCAAGCCACCGTCCTCGCGCGATCGAGGATCCCGAACGTGACCGTGTCGGTCTTCGCGCAGAGCGATGGCTTCCGTGAGCGCGTGATCGGTGCCGGTCTCGCGCTCCCCATCCCGCTCCCGGAGCCCCTCGGGCAGTCGCGATCGAGCGAGATCGCGCACGCACGGGCGGAGGCCGAGAGGACGCGCACCGAGGCACAGGGCATGCGAGTCGCGCTCGCGCGCGAAGCGGACGCCTTCGAGGCCGAGGCCACGGCGCTCCTTCATGCGAGCACCGTCGTCGACGACGCTCGCGCGGCGCGCGTGGAAGCGAGCCTCGCGAGGCTCGCCAACGAGGTGGAGAAGGGGCGCCTACAAGCCAGGGACGCGTTCGTCGCTCAGGACGCCCTCGCCGACCTCCTCGTTCAGCGCGTCGCCTCGAAGCGCTCGGCCTGCGTCGCGTCGGTGCGCCTCGCAGCCCTGCGCGGCATCGCACTCGAACGAGGGAATCCTTGAGGCGCGACACGCTCGCCGCGCGCCGCATCGGGATCCTCGCCTGCGGGCTCGCAGTCGTGCTCTCGTCGGCATGCAAGACGCAAAGGGCGCCGACCGAGAAGACCGAAGGAAGGGAGAAGGTCGAGGACGGCGGCGAGGCCGAGCACGCCGAGCTCCCCAAGGTGGTGAAGCTCGACGCCGAGCCGCGCACGCGCGCTGGCGTGCGCTCCGAGCCCGCCAAGAGAGAGACCCTCGCGAAGAGCCTCTCGCTCGCGGGCGAGATCGTGGCTGACCCCGACCGGACGGCCAAGGTCTCGTCGCCCATCGCGGGGCGCCTCGAGCGCGTGGCGATGCGAGAAGGCGCGCTCGTGAAAAAGGGCGACGTGCTCGCAGAGCTCCGTGTCCCGGACCTCGGGCGCGTGCGTGGCGCCCTCGCTTCGTCGACGGCACGCGCGAAGGCAGCACGCGCAAACGAAACGCGACTCAAGGGGCTGTTCGAGGCAAAGCTGACGTCCGAACAATCGTACCTCGACGCAAGAGCAGACGCCGACGCACGGGACGCGGAGTCGCGCGCGCTCAGCCTCGAGCTCGCCGGTCTCGGGGCGGGGGGCGCAGAGGGCGGCGTGCTCCTGGCGCTCCGCGCGCCGATCTCGGGCTCGGTCGTCTCGCGCGACGCGGTCGTCGGACAGCCGGTCTCGCCAGACCAGGTGCTCGGCCAAATCACCGACATGGGCCAGGTGTGGTTCCTGGGCCGCGTCTTCGAACAGGATCTCTCGTCCCTCGTCGTCGGAGCACGCGCCGAGGTCGTGCTCAACGCGTATCCACTGTCACCGTTCTTGGGCGCTGTGGAGGCCATTGGCCAGAGGGTGGACCCCAGCGCGCGCACCGTGGTCGCGCGCATTCGCCTTGAGAACCCGAATGGCCTCTTGCGCCTCGGCCTCTTCGGGAAGGGAAGCGTGGCTATGCCCGATCCCGCCGCTACAGAGCCCGTGCTCGTCGTGCCTCGCTCCGCCGTGGTGGAGGTCGGCGGACAGAGTGTGGTCTTCGTCGAGGAGAGGGTGGACACGTTCACGCGCCATGACGTCACGCTCGGCGCTTCTGCCCCGGGAAGAGTGCAAGTGATCGCGGGCCTTCGGGAAGGCGAGGCGGTCGTCGTGGCCGGGGCGTTTACCCTAAAGAGCGTGCTGCTAAAGGCCGCCATCGCGGAGGACGACTGAGATGGCCGTCCTCGCCTTCATTGTCGCGTTCGCCCTACGAAATCGCGCGGTCGTCTTGCTCGCGACCCTGCTCTTTCTTGCGATCGGCCTGCGCGCCGCCACGACGCTCCCCGTCGACGCCGTCCCGGACATCACCAACGTCCAGGTGCAGGTGATCACGGCCTCGCCCGCGCTAGGGCCGACCGAGATGGAGAAGATCGTGACCATTCCGGTCGAGCGCGCGATGGCTGGAATTCCGAAGACGACGGAGGTGCGGTCCATCTCCAAGTACGGCGTCTCGGTCGTGACCGTCGTATTCCAGGACGGCACGGACATCTACTTCGCGCGGCAGCAGGTCAACGAGCGCATGCGCGAAGCCCAAGAGGCCATCCCCGAGGGTTATGGGAAGCCGGA
The DNA here is from genome assembly GCA_016720545.1 of Myxococcales bacterium. Classification (NCBI taxonomy): domain Bacteria; kingdom Pseudomonadati; phylum Myxococcota; class Myxococcia; order Myxococcales; species Myxococcales bacterium. Next base: position 239,177 of record JADKKK010000007.1, on the reverse strand, counting down.
GATGGGGCCGAACTCCGGGGGGCTCGGTGAAATTTACCAGTTCACGGTCGAGAACGAATCCCTCACGCTCATGGAGCGCGAGGAGGTGCTTGACTGGCAAGTTGCGCCCGCCCTTCGCGCTGTCCCTGGCATCGTCGAGGTTAACAGCTTCGGAGGGGAAGACCGACAGTACCAGATCGAACTCGACCCTGGGCGAATGCAGGCCGCGGGGCTCTCCACGGCGCAGGTCATCGACGCCCTGCGCATGGCCAACGCCAACGCGGGAGGCGGCTACCTCGAGGCCAATCGCGAGCACGTGGTCATAGGCACCGACGGCCTCGTACGCAGCCTCGACGATCTGAGGAACGTCGTCTTGGCGGCGACCACGGAGGGTGTTCCCATCACCCTCGCGTCCGTCGCCGACGTCCACTTCGGCGCGCGACTCCGGCGCGGGGCGGCTTCGCGCGACGGCAAGGGTGAGACCGTGCTCGGCGTCGCCATGATGCTCCTCGGCGAGAACTCGCGCACAGTCACGGCCGCCGTGAAGGCGAAGCTCGCGGCCATCGAGCCCTCGCTCCCTCCGGGCACGAAGCTCGTACCTTTCTACGATCGCTCGGTGCTAGTGAACCGCACGACCGGGACCGTCGGCATGAACCTGGCTGAGGGTGCTGCGCTGGTCATCTTGGTGCTCTTCGCACTCCTCGGCGATCTCCGGGCGGGCCTCGTCGTCGCGATCGTGATCCCGCTCTCGCTCCTCTTCGCGATCGCGGCCATGAACGCGCTCGGTCTGTCGGGGAACCTGATGAGCCTCGGTGCCATCGACTTCGGGCTGCTCGTGGACGGCGCGGTGATAATCGTGGAGAACGCCGAACGGAGGCTCTCGGAGGCGCGCCGCGACCGTGGGCGGGAGCTTACCCCGGAGGAGCGCACGACCGTGGTCGAGTCCGCGACGCTCGAGGTTCGCTCCGCGAGCCTCTTCGGAGAGGCCATCCTCGCGATCGTCTACCTGCCACTTCTCACGCTCAGTGGAATCGAGGGGAAGATGTTCCGCCCGATGGCCACGACCGTGCTCCTCGCGCTCGCGGGGGCGTTTCTGCTCTCGCTCACCTTGATTCCCGTCCTCGCGAGCCTCGTGCTCGTGCCTCGGAGGGAGCACAAGGAGACATGGCTACTAAGCAGGATACACGCGACTTTCGTGCCGTTGCTCGGACATGCGTTCAAACGCCGCGGGCTCGCCGTTGGCTTTGCCGTGGCCATGCTCGGCGTGGCCGTCGCGTGCGGGAGCCGGCTCGGCGCCGAGTTCATTCCGCAGCTCGACGAAGGGGACCTGCTCGTGGAAGCGCGGCGGTTGCCGGGCGCTGCGCTCAGCGAGACGATCCGGACGGACACCGAGCTCCAGCGGGCCTTGCTCAAGATTCCCGAAGTGAAGCACGCCGTATCGCGGGCGGGAGCGCCGGAGATCGCTACCGATCCGATGGGGCTCGAGCAATCGGACGTCTACATGTTGCTCGCCGATCGCTCCGAGTGGCGAAGAGGCCTCACGAGAGAGGACCTGGCGAAGCAGGTCTCCGAGACGGTCGAGAGAGAGACTCCGGAGGTCGCCGGCGGTGTCTCGCAGCCCATTCAAATGCGCACGAACGAGCTCGTGGCCGGCGTTCGCTCAGACGTCGCCTTGCTCCTCTATGGGACCGATCTGGACGAGCTCGCGCGTCTCGGTGACGTCGCGGCGAAGACGATTCGCCGCGTGCCGGGCGCCGCGGACGTGCGCGTCGAACAAGTGGCGGGCCTCCGGTACCTCCGTATCGTACCTGATCGCCGCAAGCTGGCGCGGTACGGGCTCACGGTACAAGACGTGAACCAGCTCACCGAGACGTTGTCGGTGGGGCTCTCGGTCGGCCAGGTGCTGGAGGGCGAACGGCGCTTCTCGATGGTCGTGAAGACGCGCCACGCGTACGACGGTGACGCCGCGCCGCTGCGGACCTTGCCGCTGCGAACCGTGAGCGGTCAGGTCGTCCCTCTCGGTGACGTGGCCGACATCGTCTTCGTGACCGGCCCCGCGCAGGTGAGCCGAGCGAGCCAGTCCCGCCGTCTCACCGTCGAGTTCAACGTGCGCGGGCGCGATCTCACCACCGTGGTGAACGAGGCACGCGCCGCCGTGGAGAGGGCGCAGAAGCTCCCCGTCGGCTACCGCGCCGAGTGGGGAGGTCAGTTCGAGCACTACGAAGAAGCGCGAGGGCGCCTGATGATCGTCGTGCCAATTGCGCTCGGGCTCATCGGGTTCCTGCTTTGGCTCGCATTTCGGTCCGCGAGGCTCGCCGCGCTCATGTTCTCGAACGTGCCGTTCGCCACCGTCGGGGGTGTCGTGGCGCTCGCGGTTCGCGGTATTCCCTTCTCCATCTCCGCTGGCGTCGGCTTCATCGCCCTCTTCGGGGTCGCGGTGCTGAATGGCCTCGTGCTCGTCTCGTTCGCGCGGGACCTCGAGGCGGCCGGGAGCACACACCTCGGCGCGATCCGAGAGGCCACTGAGCTGAGGCTGCGCCCGGTGCTCACCACTGCGCTCGTAGCTTCACTCGGGTTCGTCCCCATGGCGCTCTCCACCGCGCCCGGATCGGAGGTGCAACGGCCGCTCGCCACCGTGGTGATCGGTGGGCTGCTGAGCGCCACCGTGCTCACGCTCATCGTGCTCCCTGTCGTCTACGCTTGGCTCGCCCCCGACGTGGCGCACGGGACGCCTTCCCTGCGGCCTCCGCCGTCATTCCGAGTCAGAGGAGAGGCCTGAGCCGAGCGCGGCTCAGGGACGCGGGTGGTCCTTGAAGAACCGGAGGACCACGTCACCCCACGCCACCGCCGCGGGCGGCTTGCAGCTGAAGAAGAGGGTCTGCCCGGGCGCGCCCGCGCCGGGCTGGTCGGCGCCCCCGGGGACGCAGTGCCCGCGCAGTAGCAGCGGGAAGAGCGGCGGCGTGACCTCGGTGTCGTGGCGCAGAAATTCGTACGCCGTGCCCTTCGGGCTGAGGTAGCGCGTGCGCTCGTGGAGCGCGTCGGACGAGACCACGACCGGCGCGCCGAGCGACCACGCGGCGACCGCGGCGTCGCGCTGCTGGAGGCCCTTCGCGAACGGCACGAGGGCGTCCTTCGTGCCGTGCATGTGCAGGATGGGGACCTCGGCGGCCGGCGAGCCGCGGCCCTCGAACGGGCAGTCGAGGGCGAACGGGGGGCAGGCTGCCCGACAGGGTCGTGCCGTGCGCCGCCGCGATGGGCTTCACGCGATTTCACTGCGTGGTGCAGGAGGGGGCGATCACGAACCTCTACCTCACGCAGCTCACGAACGGCGCGACGGCGGCTGGGCCGGCCGCCGCCCTCCGCGTGCTCGCGCCGGCCGAGGTGAGCTACGCGGGCGCGATCGGGGCGCTCACGACGCTCACGTTCCAGAACGCGCTCGCCACCGACTACTCGGGGGCCCCCTGGTCCGCCGCAACGAAGAAGGCCTTCGACGTCGTGCTGGTCTGGACGGTGGAGGCGGCGCGCTCCAAATTCATCTACACGAAGGTGAACTCCATGCTCGGCGGCGCGGCGATCGACGGCGATCTGCGGAAGGACGTCGCGCAGAAGTACGGACACCCCCGGACCGCCGCGGGCCTCGCCGCCTTCCGCCCCCTCGATCTGTTCGACTATCGCGCGCTCTACGTGAACGACAAGGAGAAGGGCAACGTGGCGCTGGGCGTGTACGCGCAGATGGGGCTCTGAGCGCTCGCCTCAGGCCCGCGCTCGATACCCGCACAATACGTGCGTAATACATTCATTTCCGGCGCGGCGTACGCTCCGAACGCTCCTATACTTCCGGCGGGCGCGGCTCCGGTAGAGCCGGTACCGCGCGCACGGGTTGGGGGCCGACCGACGAGACGACCGCGAGGAGCTGGCATGACGGACACGCTGACCTTCGGATACTTCGCCCAGGAAGAGAGCACCCGGGAGGCCTCCGAGCGACTGCGCGCGTGGATGAGCGAGCGACTGGGCGTGCCGATGTCCCTTCATTTCTGCGGCGGCTACGAGGCGCTCGCCCGCGAAGTGGAGTCCGGGAAGGTGGACGTGGCGTGGCTGCCGCCCGTGGCGTTCGTGAAGCTGCCCCCGGAGAAGGTCGAGGCGCTGCTGGCGCTCGAGCGCGGGCGCCAGACGGGCTATAAGTCGGCGCTCGTGGTGCGCTCCGACTCCACCATCGAGTCGCTCGAGGATCTCCGGGGCGCGCGCGCAGCCTGGGTCGACGCCTGGAGCGCGAGCGGCTTCGTGGTCCCGCGGGTCGGCCTGAAGAACTTGGGCGTCGATCCGCGGAACCTGTTCCGCGTCGAGGCGTTCCACGGCTCGCACAGCGCCGCGATTCGCGCCGTGATCGACGGCGCGGCCGACGTGACGGGCACGCACGCGAGGCCCAAGGCGAGCGGCGAAGAGGGCGTCGAGGGTTCGTGGACGCTGGTCGACGGCGTGGCGATGCGTGTATTACGCACGTTTGGCGAGGTGCCCGCCGACCTCATCTGCGTGCGCCCGGCCCTCCCGACCGACCTGAAGACCCGGATCGCCGAGGCCTTCAAGGCGGCGTGCGCGGGGGAGCCGAAGGCGGACGTGAAGGCCATCTTCGGGGCCGACCGGTTCACCGACGCGCCGACCAGCGGCTACGCCGCGCTCCGCGCGTCGCTCACCGAAGCGAACGCCGCCGGGCTCTTTGACTGAGTCTGCTCACGACCAAACAGGGAGGGGGCGCGAGGGGGAACGCCCTCGCACTCGACGCCCAACTCCGTACCGCCCCGACCAACAGGGGGGGCGCGAGGGGGAACGCCCTCGCACTCGACGTCCAACTCCGTACCGCCCCGCTCGAGGAACGCCCGACGACCAAACAGGGGGGTGACGCCCTCGCACTCGACGTCCACGCCGTACCGCCCCACGCGAGGAACGCAAGACACGCAGGGGGTGTGCGCGAGGGGGAACGCCCGACGAGACAGAGGGGGGTACGCGAGGGGGAACGCCCTCGCACTCCCCAACTCCGTACCGCCCCCAACCCCCCTAGAAGCCGAGCGTCGCCCGCAGCCGCGGGTACATGTCCCGCGTGAGCACTTCGTACTCGTCCGGGGTGTCGCACTCCATGAACGGCACGTCGGGCCCGAGCCCGGCCACGTGCATCCGGTCGGCGAGCATCATGCGCTGGGTGATGTCCTCGTGCTCGCTGCGCGCCTTCGCGGTGGAGTAGCGCACGACCCACTCGGTGACGCGCGCGAGCGCGTCGTGGTCTCCGGGCTCCCACAGCAGGATGCCGGTGGCCTCGCCCACGCACCGGACGCTCGCGGTCATGGGGGTCTCCAGCATGCCCTTCCCGTGGTACCGCGGCACCTCGGGCGTGGCCGGATCGGCGAAGACGAGCACCTCTTCTTGCGTGTTCCGGAACTCGGTACAAACGAGCGTCTTGGAGCGAGGCGACGGGTGGGCCGCGAGCACGTCGAACGCGCGCGGATCGTAGAGCACGTCGGCGTCCATCAGCACGACACGCGAGCGCCCGTCGAGGATACGGTGCTCGCTCTTCCACGCAAACCAGGTGGAGTGACCGCTCCCAGAGGTGGAGACGTCTTCGGTGGGGTTCAGGATCCATGCAGCTTGCATGGTCTTGGAGCTGGGCAGCGGCGTGCCAAAGGTGCGCGCGTTCCCGACGAAATAGGCCTCTTTGCAGCCGGCGCGCTCGAGGGCGCGGAAGTGCCAATCGAGAAACGTGGGCGACGAGCCGCGCTCGCCGGAGAGCGGCAGCAGAGGCTTCGGCACGTCGCGGGCGACCGCCGAGATGCGGTTTCCGAGGCCGGCGGCGAGCACGACCGCCTTGTCGATACCGCTCATTTGGCCTCGGCCGGCCTGGAACTGGGGGGCGCGGGCTCGGCGCCGCGACGGAGCCAGCTCGCGCAGGTGAGCGAGACGACGAGGAAGGTGGTGAAGCCGGCGGCGATCATCGTCTTCTCGACCGCCGCGACGGCGAACGTGAGGAGACCGAAGTTGAAGAAGGTGATCGCGTTGTCGCCGGTCACGATGGAGGCGAAGCGGAGCAGGCGCCGGAAGCCCGGCGAGCGCGCGCGGCGCCGCGCACCCGCGGCCAGCGCGACGAGCGACGGGTCCTCGCAGCCCGCGCCGGGCCGGTCGGTCTCCCGGCGGATGCGCTCGAGGAGCGAGGGGATCGAGGAGGGCGCGAGGAGGGCGGTCTGGAGCCACTCGAAGACGAGGGCGAAGCGCACCACGACCCCGCCCTGGCCGTCGCGAGCGAGCTTGGCGCTGCGGCGCACGAGCTCTTCGGCCGGGCCGTCGTTCGTGCCCTTCAAGAGGCTCCCGAAGGTGCGCTTGTAGTAGTCGTAGGTCATCGCCATCCAGCCGGGTACGAGCAGGCCCGCGGCGAGCATGAAGACCAGGTTCTCGCCGGGCGCGTGGCGGTGGATATGCACGAGCGCGCCGACTTGCATGCCCACGTAGCCCACGCCGTCGCCCATCTCGTCGATCGTGCGGCCATAGGGCGACGCGAGCTTCTTCGCGCGGGCGACCACGCCGTCGAGGCAGTCGAAGATCATCCTCGCTTCAGCGAGGATGAAGGCGGCCACGAGCTCGCGGGGAGAGCCACGCGCGATGAGCACACCCGCGGCGATACCAATGCACGCGTGGAACGCCGTGATGTGGTTGGGCGTGAAGGGCAACCGCATGAAGACCGGGAGCATCGCCTTCGCCACGGGGTAGCGGTAATACCGGTTCATCGGGTCGGTCATCTCGGAGAGGATGGCGTCGACCTCGGCGGCGTCGTAGGGCGCGAGCGCCGGCGACGGCGCGTCCGTGGGCTCGCGGTCGGCTTCGAGATCGAACGTGCCGCTCTCGAGAGCCGCTCGGCCGAGCGAGGCGTGGGCGCCGCCCTCGGCGCTGGTCTCCATGGTGTCGATCGATGGGGTCATCAGGTCCGCTCGCCGACGCGAGGCGCCGGTTGGTTAGCACGCGTCGCGCGAGAGACCACCTCAAACGGTTGCAGAGCGGCGAGGATCCTCGGCGGCATGCCGAGGAGCTACGCAAGCTTCACGCCATCGCCGCCTGGATCTCAACGAGCAGCCGCGCCATGTCGGCGGCGTCGACGTCGCCCATGACCGCCACCCGGAACATCTCGCCCGAGAACGGCCCCTGGCCGGCGTACACGATAAACCCTGCGCGTTTCAGGTGATCGTGGAGGTGGTCGTAGGCGAGGCCCGCCGGGAGCCGGTAGCTCGCGAGGGTCGAGCCGTAGCTCTCGGCGTCTTCGAGGAAGGGGCGTATGCCAAGTGCGAAGAGCCCTTCGCGCACCTGGCCGGCCAGCGCTGCGTACTTCTGGTGACGCCTCTCCCAGCCGCCCTGGTCCTCGAGCTCGCACAGCGCCTCCTCGAGCGCGTACATCGCCTGCACCGCCTGGGTGAAGGGAGAGAAGCCGTTCTTCTGCTCCTTCCGGTAGCGGAAGAGGTCGAGGTACACGCTCGTGGCGCCCGACGTACGCTCGGTGAACACCGCCTCGTCGACGAGCACGAACGCGACGCCCGGCACGCCGTGGAGGCACTTGTTGGCGGTGGCCGCGCACGCCTCGAGGTTCCACTCGTCGAAGCGGAGGCGCTCACCGCCGAAGCTCGACACCGCGTCGAGCAAGAGCTTCACGCCGAACTTCTTGCAGAGTGCACCGAGTCCGTCGAGATCGTTGAGCCGCCCCGTCGTGGTCTCGTGGTGCACCGCGAACACGTGGCCGTAGGCGCCGCTCGCGAGGGCGCGCTCGACGGCCGGGAGGTCCATCGGCGCGGTCCACGCGGAGGTGACCACGTCGTGTGCTTTTCCCTGCGCCGTGAGCATGGCCGCCGCGCGCTCGCCGTACACGCCGTTGGCGACGACGAGCACCTTCTTGCCGCCGCTCTGCTCCGCCCGCGGGACGAGCGAGAGCATGGCCTCGACCGCCCCCGTGCCCGAGGACGTGAGCAGCACGGGCACGTAGCGCGCCGCGGCCTCCGGATAGACGCGGCGCAGGCGCTCGAGGATGCGCGTGCACATCGCGGCGAACTCGACCTCACGGTGGCAGAGGTCGGGGCGGAGCATGGCCTCGCGGACGCGCGCGGTGAGCGTGACGGGCCCCGGGTTGAGCAGCTTCATGTGACTTCCTCTGGTGTTGGCGTGGTGCTGCGGAGCCTGCGCTCAGCCCAACATGTACGCGGCGAGGCGCTCTTTGACCTGGATGGGCGTGACGGTGGGCCGCGGGAGATCGGCCGGCGCGCCAGGCTTCATCTTCACGTGCGCGAAGGTGAGCTCGGTCGTGGGCGCGGCGACGAGCGCCGCGAGCGCCTCGGCGGTGGTCACGCGCTCTACGCGCGGGTAGCCAGAGGCCGCCGCGACGAGCGCGCTGTCGACCGAGTGGGTCACCGTGGACTGTCCGCCGGTCGACTCGTGGAGCTCGTTGTCGAGCAGGACGTGCAGCAGGTTCGCGGGCCGCTCGAAGCCGAGCGTCGCGAGCGCGCCGAGCCGCATGAGCGCCGCGCCGTCGCCGTCGAGCACGATCACGCGGCGCTTCGGCTGCGCGAGCGCGAGGCCGAGCCCGAAGCTGCCCGCGCACCCCATGCTGCCCACCATGTAGAGCTGGCACGGCTTGTCGTCGAGCGCGTAGAGCTCACGCCCCGTGTAGCCCGTGGTCGCGACGACGACGTCGCCAGGCCGGAGCGCGCCCTGCACCGCCGCGAGCGCCTCGGTGCGCGAGGGTCGCTCCGCCGGCCACGCGAACTCGGACGCGAGCTTCGCGGCCGAGAGGGCCTTCGCCTCGGCCTTCGAGCGCAGCTTGTGCGAGGCGACGGCGTCTTTCCGCATGACGAGGCCGTACGGCTGCTTCTTCTCGGACATGTGCTTGGTCACCCGCTCGAGGCACGGGCCGATCGCCGCTTCCTCGTCGGGGAAGTACTCCCAGGGGATGCGCATGAGGTCGAACAGGCCGGTGGTGATCTGCCCCATGAGCGCGTGCTGAGGCTCGTCTTTCGGGCCGCCGGGCTCGCCGCGGAGCGTGGTGATGACCAGCACCGGGATGTCGAAGATCATGTTCAGCGAGGTGAGCGGGTTCACCGTGTTGCCGAAGCCCGAGTTCTGGAACATGACCACCGAGCGGCGGCCACCGAGCTCGGCGCCCGAGGCGATCGCGACCGCGTCGCCCTCGTTCGTGGCGCCCACGTAGTCGAGGTCGGGCGCGTCGATGACGTAGTTGATGAACGGCTTGAGGTACGAGCAGGGCACGCCCGTGTAGAGCGAGAAACCGTGGGCCTTCGCGGCCACGAGGAACGACTCGGCGGTGATCATGGCGGGGTCCCTCCTCAGAAGCTCGCGCCGAGGACCACGTCCTCCACGCTGTCGACGTCGAGCCAGTGGCCCGTGGTGTAGAGTACACGAATATCGTGGCCCTCCTTCAGCACGAGGCGGAGGAGATCCGGCATCTTCATGGCGTCGAAGCGCGCCTTGTCCTCGCCCTCGAGGCGCTCGAGCAGCGCCTTCAGCGCGGCGGCGCCCGCCTCGCTCAGCTTGAGGAAGCCCATCCACTCGCCCGTCACGTCGCCGCGCTCGCCGTCGCCGACGAAGTCCTTCAGGGTGACCTTCTCGAGGAACGCGCGCTTCGAGTTCGGCTGCGAGCAGGTGACGAAGTCGGCGACGCGGCCCTTGTTGCGGCTCTCGCGCCAGTTCGCGTCGACGCAGATCACAAAATCGTCGGTGGTCTCGGCGAGCTCCTGGACGATGTACTTCTTGAAGAGCACGTCGCCGTACGACACGATCGTCTGCCCCGCGAGGGACGCCTTCGCGCGCGCGAGCGACGCCACCTCCTGCGTGGTGTCGAACGTGTCGTTGTCGACGTACGTGAGGCTCGTGATGCCGAAGGCCTCCTTCTTGTAGCCGCGCACGACGGTGATGTCCTTCACGCCGACCTCGCGGTACGTGCCCGCGATGTGGGCAAGGATGGGCTGCCCCTTCACGTCGACCATCGCCTTCGGCTTGTCCTTCGTGAGGTCGCCGAGCTCCGAGCCGCGCGAGGCGGCGAGCACGATCGCGCGCGTCGACTGGCCGTGCTTGGGCAGGTAGAGCTTCTCGGCCTGCGCGAGCTCGTCCTCGCCTTGGATGCGGAACACCTCGGCGACGGTGACGACCTCGCTCTCCACGTTGAGGAGGCTCTGCTCCTCGAAGATGCGCTTGGCCGTGCGCTGCATCGCGGTGAGCGCGGAGCGCATCGCGTGGTTCGCCCAGATCACCGTGGAGAAGCCCGCGTCGCGGAACACCTCGGTCGGCGTGGTGTAGTACTTCGTGGGCACGATCACGACCGGCAGGCGGTCCCCCCACTCCTTCTTGAACGACAAGATCTCGCTCGGCGAGCGGAGCGCCGAGTGGATGAGGATCGCGTCGGCGCCGGCCAGGCGGTACGCCTCGGCGCGCTTCAGCGCTTCCTCCAGGCCCCAGCCCGCGATGAAGGCCTCGACGCGCGCGACGATCACGAAGTCGTCGTCCGACTGCGCCTCTTTGCCCGCCTTGATCTTGCCCGCGAACTCGTCGATCTCGGCGAGCGGCTGGGCCGTGCCGCGGATGAAGCTGTTCGTCTTCGGGAAGATCTTGTCCTCGATGCACACGCCCGCGCAGCCGCGCTGCTCGAGCTTGCGCACGAGGCGGCGCATCGAGTTGAAGTTGCCGTAGCCGGTGTCGCCGTCGAGCAAGATGGGGATGCGCGCGGCGTCGGCCATGAACTCCACGACCTCGAGCACCTGCGTCCAGCTCGCCTCGTTGTTGTCGCGGCAGCCGAGCGCCGCCGAGATGGACAGACCGCTGCCCCAAATGCCCTCGAAGCCGGCCTCCTCCGCGACCTTCGCGGAGAGCCCGTTGTGCGCCTCCATCAGGAACGCGAGCTCCGGGCGAGTGATGAGCTGCTTGAGTTGGGTGGTCTTCTTCGGGGTCGTGGGAGCCATGGGAGCCTCGGGGTGGTGGGTCCCGCACTTAGCACCGAATGAGACGCGTTGATTCCAAACGCGCAGCGTCAAGAACGAACCCGTCGGCCGAGTGCGCAACGCCTGACGCACCTGACGACGCTCCTGACGACGCTCCTGACGACGCTCCTGCCGGACGCGCGCGCGGCGCGGACGTGTCCACCGGACGCGACCGCGCCCGACGGAGAGAGGCGCGGGCGCGCGAGCCGTGGTACGGCGAGCGGCCATGGACGATCGGGCCAGCGCGCGCATTCTGGAGGGGCCCCTCGCGTGGGAGGTGTTCCGCTTCGGCATCCCGCTCGCGGTGGGCGCCATCCTGCAGACCTCGTTCAACCTGGTCGACGCGTACCTCATCGCGCAGCTCCCGAAGGCCGAGGTGGGGCCGGCGGTGGGCGCGCTCGGCGTGTGCGATCAGCTCGCCGCCGTGGGCACGATCTTCAGCTATGGCGTGTCGACGGCGGCCGCCACGCTGGTGTCGCACCACAAGGGCAAGGGCGACGCCGAGGCGGTCAAGCGCGCGGCCTGGCAGTCGTTCATCGTCGTGGCCGGGCTCTCGCTGCTCTTCGGTGTTCTGGGCGCGGTCGCGGGCCCGATCGCGTCGAGCGTGATCGGCCTGAAGGGCGCGGTCGCCGACGTGGCGACGCGCTACCTCCGCGTCATCCTCGCGGGCAGCGGCACGATGTTCATGCTGCTGCAGCTGACGAGCATCCAGCGGGCGCTCGGCTCGTCGAAGACGCCCGTGGCGCTCCTCGTGCTCGGCAACGTGTTCAACGTGGTGTTCGCGGTGGTGTGCCTCTTCGGGCCGGTCGCGCCCAACGAGGGCCTCGCGTGGGGCGCGAGGCTCGCGCAGCTCTCCGGCGTGCCGGCCATGGGCATGGAGGGCGCGGCCTGGGCCACCGTCGTCGCGCGGGCGCTCGTGCTCGCGCCGAGCTTCCTCGTGCTCGCGCGGCGCTTCGACATCCTGCCGGCCAAGGGCGCGCGCGGCCCCGACGCCCGCGCCATCCGCGAGCTGATGGCGCTCGCGTGGCCCACGAGCGCGCAGTTCGTGCTTCGCATCACTGCGATGTTGCTGATCAATTCGCTGGTCGCGCGGTTCTACTCGACCGAGACCGATCAGACCGCGACCACGGCGATGGGCCTCGTCTTCCGCGTCGACTCCGTCGCGCTCTTCGTGGCGATGGGCTGGGGCGGCGCCGCGCAGACCTTCGTGGGGCAGAACCTGGGGGCGGGCAAGCTCGATCGCGCGAGCCGCGCCGGCCTCCTCGCCGCGGCCTACGACGCCGCGATGAACCTCGCGTTCCTCGCGCTCCTCTCGGTCCACGCCGAGCGCGTGCTGCGGTTCTTCGGCAAGGACGACGCGCCCGTCGCCATAGGCCTCGAGTACCTGCACATCGTCGCGCCGAGCTACGTGGGGCTCGGCGTGGGCATCGTGCTCGGCAACGCGATGGCGGGCGCGCGCGCCGCCAAGCTCGCGTTCCGCATCGACCTCGGCGTGCTCGTGGGCTTCCAGCTGCCGGTGTGCCTCGCGGGGGTGCTGCTCGTCCACATGCGGCTCAACGCCCTCTTCGGGTGCGTGACCGCGACGGCGTTCGCCGGGGCGCTCGTTTACGGGGCGATCTACGCGCGCCGCAAGTGGCTGACCGTCGCGCCAGAGCCCGCTCCGAGGGAGACGGCGGCCGCGCCCGCCTCGGGGTAACAGCGGGGTAACAGCCGGGTAACAGCCGGCCGCCCGAGGTCCCGAGACCTCACCCGCGTGCGCACCGGCGCGCGCTCACGCTTGCAGAGCGAGGGGGACGCTGGCACCGTTCTGCCCGTGCGGCGCGGCGTTCTCGCGCCCCGAGGAGGAGCGATCCAATGGCGATGTTGCGACGTGGGCTCTCTGGCGAGCCGGTCCGAATTCTTCAAGAGCGCCTCGGCCTCACGGCCGACGGGATCTTCGGCCCCAACACCGAGGCGGCCGTGCGCGAGTTCCAGAGCAACAACGGCCTCCAGGTCGACGGCGTCGCGGGCCCTGACACCTTCATGGCGCTCGAGCTCCCGCAGCTCGTGATCCTGCACAAGCCGCTCCGCGGCGAGCAGGTGCGCCGCCTCCAAGAGGCCCTCGGCGTCGACGCCGACGGCAAGTTCGGCCCGGGCACCGAGGCCGCGGTCAAGCAGTTCCAAGAGCAGAACGGCCTCGAGGCCGACGGCTTCGCGGGCCCGCAGACCCTCGCGCTGCTGCCGGGCTTCGCCATCGAGCCCGAGCAGGTGGAGGCGTCGCTCATCACGGAGGAGACGCCGGAGATCCCCGAGGAGGTCATCGAGCAGGCGAAGGCCGAGGAGCCCCCGCCCCCGGAGCCGAGCGGCTTCGTGTCGACGCTCGCGGCGGTGGCGTTCCCGCTGCCCACGATCGGCAAGACCATCTGGAGCACGGTAAAGAAGATTTTCTAGTTCGCCACGCAGGTACGGACGGCCCGCCGAGCCACGCTCGCGCGGGCCGTTCTCTTTTCGTGCGGGCTCTGGGCTACGCGCCGAGCGCGCGCGCGACCACGAGCACGTTGCCCGAGGGATCGGCGAAGTACGCCGCCTCGTCGCCCCACGGGCGCGGGGCGCGAGGGCTGAGGCAGCGCGCCCCCGCGGCCTCGAGCGCGGCGATGGCGGCCTCGAGGTCGTCGGCGTGGAGGTAGAGCTCGGTGGTCGAGAGCGCTCCCGCGGGCACGCGCGCGGGCACTTGCCCCGTGTTCCGGCCGAAGGCCTCGCGCTCGTAGAGGCCCAGGCGCTGGCCGCCGGGCAGCGCGAGCTCGACGTAGACGGGGGTCTCGACGGCCTCCGGCCACGCGAAGGCGGCGCGGTAGAACGCGACGCTCTCGGCCAGGCGCTCGACGGCGAGGATGGTGAGTGTGTGACGCACGAGCATGGAGGTTCTCTTGGGGAACGCGCGCGGGGGCGAGCGGTCGGCCGAAGCAGGAAGCCCTTGCGCGCCGGCGCGCCAGCGGCTAAGTGCAGGGCGGCCTTTGGAGAGGTGACCGAGTGGCCGAAGGTACTCCCTTGCTAAGGGAGCGCGGGTCAAAAGCCTGCCGCGGGTTCGAATCCCGCCCTCTCCGCAGTAGTTCTTGAGACGCCTGCCCTTGAGGCCGAACGGCGCAAGTCCGCGTCCGGCGGCACCGTCGTCGACGGTCACGTCGCTTGGTGACCTCTCCGTCTCGCCGTCCGCAGCGCGACCACTCCTGACGCGGTCGCCGGCGCGAGTATGTCGAAGGACCCTTCCCACACGACGACGAGCGCCCCTCGCGGCCCGGGCAGCCATGGCACAGAGTGGCACGGGGACGCGCCGTTATCCCGCGCGCTCGCACCCGCCCCAAGGACGCGCGCTGGGAACAAGCCGCGCCGACCGGTGGGGCACGCTTCATGCTGCTCTCGCGGGCATGAAGATCTTTCGATGGCTGCCTCTCCTCGCCCTCGCGGGCGTCCCCCTCGTGAACTGCGGCGGGACCACGCCGATCACGCCCGCTCCCGACGGCTCGGTCCCCGACGCCTCCGCGGACGTGACGCCGACTCCGCCCCTCGACGCGGCTACGCCACAGCCGACGCGGACAGCGGCCCGCCGAAGCCGCCCCCGGGCCCGCCCACGCTGTCGAAGGTCGACGTACTCTTCGTGGTCGACAACTCGCGCGCGATGCTCGAGAAGCAGCGCGTGCTCGCGGCCTCCGCCGGCACGTTCATCGAGCGACTGCTGACGCCACGGTGCGTCGACGCCGCCGGCGCGGTCGTAGGGCGCTCGGTCGACGGGGTGTGCGCGAGCGGAGCGCTCGAGCACCCGCAGGTGAAAGACCTCCACGTCGGCGTGATCACCTCTGCGCTGGGCGGAATGGGCTCCGACGTCTGCGCGCCCGATACCGTGGGGAACGACGACAAGGGGCGGCTCGTCAACCGCCCGAACCTCGCGAGCGCGCCTGGCGGGTTCTTGGCCTTCGCGCCCGGTGCGCCGGCGCCCGCGCTCACCGAGCCCGCCGCGCTCGTGCGCGACACCGCGACGCTCGTGAGCGGCGTGGGAGAGCGCGGCTGCGGGCTCGAGGGGCCCCTCGAGTCGATGTACCGCTTCCTCATCGCGCCCGACCCGGCCGCGCCCGTGCGGGCGGGCAATCAGGCGAGCGCCGGGCCCCTCGACGTGACGCTGCTCGCCCAACGCAAGGCGTTCCTTCGCGAGGACTCGGTGCTCGCCGTGATACTCCTCACCGACGAGGACGACTCGACGGTCGACCCCTATGCCCTCGGCGGTCAGGGGTGGGCCTTCATGAACATGGTCTTTCCCGCGTCGGCCGGCATCGCAGGTGCGCAGCGATCGCCCAACCGCGGCGGCAGCACCGCGCCGAAGGGCACGACCGCGTGCGCGCAGAACCCCGCCTCCGCCGACTGCACCTCGTGCGGCTTCCGCGCCGATCCGAGGGTCACGGCGGACCCTCGGTGCGCGGAGAACAGCGGCTATTACGGCCCCAACGACGACGACATGAACGTGCGCTTCTTCGACATGAAGCGCCGCTTCGGAGTGGATCCGCAGTACCCGGTGAAGCGCTACGTCGACGGCCTCGGCGCCCTGCAGATCTCTCGCGGCGCCACCGAACACGACGCGAATGGCAACTACGTCGGCGGGACCGAGTGTCGTAATCCGCTCTTCGCCAAAGACCTCCCGAGCAGCGGCTCGGCCGAGCTGTGTCGCCTCTCGCCCGGGCCGCGGACTCCCTACGACGTGTTCTTCACAGTCCTCACGGGGCTGCCCCCGGCGCTCGGCTCGCGGCCCTCGGCGACGGGCGCGCCGGTGCCGCTCACCGCGGGCGAGTGGACGAAGCTCGTGGGGCGCGATCCGGACGCGTACGACGCGACCGGGCTCGATCCCCACATGGTGCAGTCGACGGAGCCTCGCGCCGGCCTCGCCCCGCCGAGCGCGGCGAACGACGCCGATCCGGTCCACGGCCGCGAGTGGAGCACGAATAAGCAGGACCTCCAGTCGGCGTGCACGTTCGCCCTCGCGACTCCCCTCGACTGCTCGCTGCCGGCGAACCGGGAGGTCTGCGACTGCACGGCAGGCGCCACGGCGCCGCTCTGCAGCGCTGCGTCTCCCACGGTCCAGGAGCGAGGGCGCGCCCTGCCCGGCATTCGCCACCTCCGCGTGGCGAAGGGCCTCGGCGACCAATCGGTCGTGGGCTCCATCTGTCCCACGCAATCGAACGATCCCGCGCGCGACGACTTCGGCTATGCGCCGACGCTCTCGCAGCTCGGAGTGCGTGTGGGTCAGCGCCTCCGCCGGTAGGACGGGGTTCGCGGAGACAAGGGGCGGGATTGCTGTACGCTTGGGCCATGCGCTCGCCCCGTACGCTCCCCCGCTCCGGCGGCCCGCCGCGCTCCCTCGCCCCGCTCCTCGCGCTGGTCCCGCTCGTCCCGCTGGTCGCGCTGCTTCATTGTGGCGCGGGCGAGGCGCCGCCCGCCGGGGTGACCTTTCCCCCGGTGGACGCGGCGATCGCGCCGCCGCCCGACGCGAGCACGACCGCCGACGCGACCACGGCCGACGCGAGAGCTCCCGACGCCACCCCCGCGGACGCGGCCCCCTGACGCGTCCGATGCGGCCGTCGACGCGGCCGACGCGGCCGTCCGCTATTTGCCCACGTTCTACGCGGTGAACCACGTGCTCTCGACCGGCCAGAGCCTCTCGGTCGGCTCGCAGGGCACGCCTGTTCTGTCGACGAGCCAGCCCTTCGACAACCGCATGCTCAACACAGGCGTGCTGCGGAGCGCGACGCGCGCGACGTCGTTCCTCCCTCTCGTGGAGGGGAGCGTCGAGACCATGTCGAGCGGGCTCGCGAACCTGGTGGCCGACGTGGCGCAGACCGAGGTGCTCTTTGGGCTCCCGGCGCCGAACGATCGGCATCGACTCCTCGTCAGCTGCCACGGGATCGGCGGCACCGCCTACGTGGGGCTGAAGAAGGGCACGGCCGCCTTCACGTCCGGCCTAAACCAAGTACGCGACGCGAAGACGATCGCGACGGCGGCGATGGAGAGCTACGTCGTGAGGGCGGTAACCAACGTGCACGGCGAGTCGGACCACGTCGCCGGGAACGCCACCTACGCGGCCGATCTCGCGGAGTGGCAGTCAGACTACGAGACCGAGGTGAAGGCCATCACGGGTCAGACCGAGCCCATCCCCATGTTTCACACGCAGATGAGCTCGTGGACCAAGTACGGACAGGCCACGAGCGCGATACCCCTCCAGCAGCTCGAGGCGTCGATCGTCAGCAACGGCAAGATCGTCCTCGTGGGGCCGAAATACAACGTCCAATACGCTCCCGACGGCGTGCACCTCACGGCCGCGGGCTACCGGCACATGGGCGAGTACTACGCCAAGGTCTATAGGCGGGTCGTGCTGGAGGGGAGGCGCTGGGAGCCCCTGCGGCCGGTCTCGGCCACCCTGACCGGCGACGAGATCCGAGTGAAGTTCGTCGTGCCCGTCGCGCCGCTGGTGTTCGACACGACCACGGTCACCGATCCCGGCAACAAGGGCTTCGAGTACGTCGACGACAGCGCCTCGCCGCCCACGATCACGGCCGTCACGCTGGAGGGGCCGGACACCGTGCGCATCAAGCTCTCCGCGGCCCCGGTGGGCGCCGGCAAGACCATTCGCTACGCGGCGACCGGCGCCGTGGGCGCGCGCGCGGGCGCCACCACCGGGCCCCGCGGCAACCTCCGCGACTCGGACGCGTCGAAGTCCAGAAATGGCGACAAGCTCGAGAACTGGGCTGTGCACTTCGCGATCCCCGTTCCGTAACGCTGACGATCGGGCTCGAAGAAAGCTCAACCAGCCGTGGCCGGCGCGAAGAAGGTGTCGGGCAGCACGCCGTAGTCGCGCATCGACTCGCGCACGGCCTCCCAGCCCTGCTCGGCGGCCAGATCGAACGACTCGAGCGCCCGCTCGACGCGCTCCTCCTTGTTGGAGAAATCGCTGAACGAGAACGTGCGCCAGAAGGGGAAATACTCAAATCGCACGAGCGGCTTCATGCAGAGCGCCCGCAGAATGGGGCAGTCGAACTTCGCGAGCTCGCGGGCGATGCCCGGGGCCACCGTGAGCTCTTGTTCGAAGTGCAGCGCCTGGACGAACAGGTGTCTCTTGCGGGTAAGGTCGAGCTCGCGCCCGGCCGCGCGCGCGGCGTGCGCCTCGTTCAAGGCCTCGAGGAGCGCGCCGTTCACGAGCGCCTCGGCGCCTCGTTCGCGCCCGTGCTCCCGCGTGAAGTACCAGTTCGTGTAGGTGTCGATGAACACCTCGCGGTTCACCGCCTTGAAGCCCTCGGCGAAGGCGTTCAGCATGGCGTGGCGCGTGGCCTTCTCCTCGGCGTCGAGGAAGTAGCGGTAGGAGATGATCTCGCCCAGCTTGCCTGTGGTCTCGAAGAAGTTGTAGCCCCAGAGCGCACCGTGGAGCGCGATCAGCGGGAAGGCGTGGTTGCCCCGCGAGTCCTGGTAGATCGCGTGGTGCTCCATCACCCGCTGCGCGATGTCGCCCGGGCGACCGGCCCGCGCGCGGGCGCGCGCCTTGAGCGCGTCGTAGGCGGCGCGGAGCCGGTCGGACATGCTCGCAATCTAGCAGCGGCGTTCCCGCGGGGTCGAGGCGCGGCGGGATCGCCTTCGGGGCTCACTTCAGGTTCTCGGTTCGGCGAGTTGCGGCTACCTTTGCGGCCGATGCCGAGGCGCCGCGACTCCCGTAGGGGCTCCCTCGCCGCGCGCTCGGCGGGGCGAGCGACCGCGGCGCTCGTGGGTCTCCTGGCCCTCGCGACCCCGAGCGCGGCGTGGAGTCGGCCCCAAGCGCGCCTCCTCCACGTGCGTGAACCGGGGGCCGACCGGTGTCCCTCCGCCGAGCAGCTGCGGTCCCGCGTCGCCGAGCGCCTGGGGTACGACCCGTTTCGTGACGACGCTCACATGACCGTCCGCGCAGCGTTTCGCCTGGACGAGCGCCAGGAGAACAAGCTCGCGGCCGAGGTGGAGGCGTTCGACGACCGCTCGACGCTGCTCGGGCGGCGAAGCCTCGCGAGCACCGACGAGACGTGCCGCGATCTGGCCGACAGCGTCGTCCTCGCGGTGACCCTTCTGCTCGATGCGCCCACGTCGAACGGCTCGAACGGCTCCGCGGCCGCCCCCGCGACCGGCCCGGCGAGCCCAACCATCGCCTCGGGGCCTCTGCGCGAGCCCGGCGCGGGCCCGCCTCCCGCTCGCCCCACGCCCGCCCCCGCGCTGCCCTGGACCGTGTCGGTCGGCCTCGATCTCGTGGCCGGGGTGGGCTTCGCGCCTGCGCCTTCGGTGGGCGCGCGGCTCACCGCGAGCCTCCGCCGCGGTCCCTGGTCGGTGGTCGCGGGCGGGCGGTTCGATCTGCCCGCGGAGGGGCGCTACGCCGTCGGTACGGTCGAGACCGCCGTCCGCTTGGGTGAGCTCGCCGGGTGTGGACACCTCGGGCGCGGGTTCCTCTGCATCGTCGGCGCGGCCGGCGCCATCGCGGCCGACGGAACGAACGTGCTCCAGGCCCGGCGCACCGTCGGCCCCTTCGGGACGCTCGGGGCGCGGGTGGGCGGCGATCTCGCGCTCTTCGGGCCGGTCGCCCTCCGCGCCTCCGCCGACGTCGCGACGCTGCTCGTGCGCACCAACATCACGGTCGGCCCGGAGACCCTGTTCACCACCCCCGCCCTGGGGGGCACCGTCGGAATCGGCCTCGTCGGTCGATTTCCGTGACGGATCCTCCCCTAGAGGGCGAATGTCGCTCGGGAAGCATGGATTTCCGCCGGATCTTCGACGAGCACGCCTCCTATGTCTTTCATTCACTTGCCCGGCTCGGCGTGCCCAACCACCACCGCGACGACCTCGTCCAGGAGGTGTTCATGACGGTCCATGCGCTCTTCGAGGACTACGATCAGAGCAGACCTTTTCGCCCCTGGGTGTTCGCCATCGCGTACCGGGTCTGCCTTCGGCACCGCCGGAAGAGCGGGAGAAACCGCGAGCTGCTCGTCGAGAGCGACGCGCCTTCGACCGAGGCGGGACCGCACGAGGCGCTCGAGGGGGCGGAGGCGCGCGCGCGCGTCCGCGAGGCCCTCGCGAACGTGGAGGTCCACCGCCGCGCGGTGCTCATCCTCAAGGACATCGACGGACAGTCGATCCCCGAGATCGCCCACGCGCTCGGCATTCCCCTGAACACCGCCTATTCTCGCCTCAGGCTCGCTCGCGCGGATCTGGCGGCCGCGCTCACCGCGAAGGACGTCACGACGGGAGGTGCGGCGTGATGGACGACGAGCTCGACCCCGCGCTCGCGGCGCTGCTCGCTCCGGAGCGGGACGCCCCCGCCGTGGACGCCGCGCGCCTCGAGGCCGTCCGCAAGAACCTCGAGGCCGCGATCGCGCCGACGGCGGGGGCGGACCCGTCGCCTCGAGCGCCCGCTCCGCCGCTCCCGGCGTCCGGCGCGTCCGCCGCGCCGAGCGGGCTCGTTCGCCTGGGCGGCATGTTCGCCTTGGGCCTGGTGGTGGGCGCCGCCGGCTACGCTACACTTGGACCCAAGCCCATGCCGCTCGCGCCTCCCCTCGAGCCCACGCCCGTCGTGCTCTCGGTGCGGTCGCCGGAACCGGCGCCGCCCGTCGTGCAGCTGGCGCCACCGGGCACCGCGAGCCCCGCGCCCTCGAGCGCCCCCGCGCGGGCGGTCGTGTCCGCCCACGCCCCGCCTGCCGCGAGCTCGAGTGGCGTCGCGCTCGCACCGACGGCACTGACGGCAGCGCCGCCCGCACCTCCGCTCGCACGACCCGCGCCCGAGCCGAGCGCGCGGCCGCAGACCCTCCTCGACGAGGAGCGCGGTCTCCTCGAGCGAGGCCGCGTGGCCTTGGGCCGGCGGGACTGGGTGTCGTCGCTCGAGGCCGTGCGCGCGCACCGACAGCGATTCCCGAAGGGGCAGCTCGCCGAGGAGCGTGACGCGCTCGAGGTTCAAGGTCTCGCGGCAGGCGGCCACACCGCCGACGCTCGCCGACGGGGCGAGGCGTTCCTCGCGGCCTATCCCCAGAGCATCCTGCGCGGCCGCATCGACGCCCTGCTCCGAGAGCTTCCCCGGTGACCACGCAAAATCGTTCTCGTGTCGTGACGGAAACGGACCGGTGCCGCGAACAAGGGAATATGAAGAAGCACTCTCACACGTCACTCTTCGCGCTCGCCGCTTGGCTCGTCGTCGGATGTGGGTCGAACCTCAACATCGGAGACCCCGAGCCTACGCCGGCGCCCACGGCGCCCACGGGCACGACCGCTTCACCCGAGCCGACGCCGGCACCGACGAGCTCCTCGCCCGCGCCTCCCTCTTCATCGTCACTCGTGCCTTGTGCCACGGGCACGCTCTGTTGGGCCAACACCGAGTCCACGCGAAACGACCTGGTCTCCACCTGGGCCTCCGACGCGGCGCGCAGCGTGTGGTCCGTCACGCGCCACGGGGAGATTCTTCACTGGGACGGCGTCTACCAGACGCTGCGGTTTCGGATCGACGGGACGTTCGACGACGCGCTCGTGTTGGGCACCGCGGCGGACAACGTCTACGCGTTCTTTCACCGCGCGAAGACGCCCGCCGAACCCTTCGGCGCGACGACCGTCGTGCGCTTCCACGACGGGGCCTTTCAAGTGCACGCGAGCAGCGGCGCTTACGCGATCGGCGCGCTTCGCCCCGTCCAGGTGCCGAAGCTCGGCATCGTCGCCGTCCTCTCGAAGGCCAACGATCCGGCGAGCGTCGCCCTCGTCGACGCCGACCTCAAGCCGCAGCTCGTGCTCCCCGCGCTCCCGATCGCGAGCGAGCTCGCCGCGAGGGTCGACGAGACCTTCGACGCCACCGCTTCGGTGAACGCCGTCAACGTGCTGTCCGTGTGGGTCTTGACGAAGACCGGGCGGGTCTTTCGATGGACCGAGGGAGGCGCGGCGTGGGACGAGATCAGGCCCTTTCCTCCGACGAGCGTCGGTCCCGGCGAGTATTCCGAACTCTCGCGCGGGACCGGGATCGCGACCCGAGGGGAAGGAGTCCAGGTGATTCGAGACACATGGCTCACGAGGACCGGGAACATCGACCTCGGCTATGGTCATCGAGCGGTCGCCACGTTGGAGGGGAGCGGCTCCGTCGTCACGAGCATTCCACGAGGGGTCCAACCAGAAGAAATCCTTCCGCACGGCCGGTCGGTAACACCCGGATACGGAGGCGCTCGATTCGTGGGCGCGGGCGGGAGTTGTGGTGGTTTGGGGTGCGGCTGGTGGGGAACCATCCTCTCGCAATGGGACAATGTTTGGACCAGGTTCGAACTTCCGATTGACGCAGGGTTTGTCCTGGGCGACGAATCCGGCGGGCTTCACACGGTAGGTACGGGGGGCCAGTTGTACACTCGGCTTTCTACGCCGAATGGCTCGATCGATGCCAATTGGGTGCGCAGAGAGGGGCGGAGCCCCTCGGACCGAGTCTTTGCGATCGACGCGCTCGCGGATGACGACGTGTGGGCGTTGGAGTCCCGCGAGGGGACCCACCGAGCACGGCACTACGACGGGCGCACCTGGTCCGAAGGGGTTGTTGCGCCAGGTCGCAGCGGGGCACCCAGCCGCTTTGTGGAAGGGGTTGATGAGGCGCCGCCCGGCGACACGATGGTCGCCTTGAAGGACAGCGTGTGGTTCAAGAATTCCGAGGTCTTGTCCCGCTGGAAGGGGGGAGGCTGGACCACCTTCTCCCTTGGCGCGCCGGTGTCGCGACTGGCGAAAGACGGCCCGGACTCGCTGTGGGCCGTGAGCCAATCGTCGCCGGCGGGGGGCGGCGTTCGGGTCGCGCGGCTCCATCGATGGGACGGGACAGCTTGGTCTGACTTGGGCAGCCCGTTTGCTCCGAACGAGGACATCCGCGGCCTCGCGGCGGCGGGCGGTGTGGTGTGGGCAACGGGGGACGCCATCTATCGACGTGAGGGAGCTCGCACCGACACGATCGTGTGCTCTAGCCTGCCAACGGGCACCGCGTATTCCGCGGTCTTCGCTGTCGGGGACGAGGCGTGGGTCGTGGCGTCCCTGCCGACGCCGGGGGCGCGGGAGACCGCCCTGCTCCACATTGCGGGCACGAGGTGCATGGTGGTGGGGACCCCTCCCGGGGAACAGCTGAGTATTCGAAACGTCGTCGGTGTCCGCGCCTCGGACGCCTGGGTAGTGGCCACGACGACGGTTCCCTCGAACGGCAACCCGACTCGAGACCGGACCGAACCTCGCCTCTTCCGTTGGAACGGTCGGACCCTCGAGCCCGCGAAGCTCGCGGTCGACCCCAGGTTCGTCTCGGCGTCGGTGTCACCGCTCGGCACCCTCTGGGTCGGCGGCACTCACGGGGCCATCCTGCGGTCGGCGGTGCCGAAACCGAACTAGAGCACCGAACAGGTTGAATCCCGTCGGCTTTCGCAGGTTTAGCGGCGCCTCGCGTTGTCGCTCCTCCTCGGATACGATAGTATCCGTCGTCGTCGCTCCTAGCGATGCTTGCTAACCCAGCGAAATCCTCGGTCCTTCAACCTGATCGGTGCTCTACGGCTCCGCTCATCGACCGCGGGGTGCGAGATGGGCGCCTCGCGGTCGTACAAAATCGTTCTCCTGGCGTGACGGAAACGGACCGGAGCCGCGAACAAGGGAATATGAAGACGCACTCTCACACTTCACTCTTCGCGTTCGCCGCGTGGCTCGTCGTCGGATGTGGGTCGACTCTCAACATCGGGGACGCACCTCCCACGACGGACGTTCGATTGCCCCCGACGGCCACGAGCGCGGAGCCCGAGACGACGAGCTCCTCGCCCGCGCCTCCCCCCTCGGCGTCGCTCATGCCTTGTCCCACGGGCACGCTCTGCTGGGCCAATACGGAGTCCACGCGCAACACGCTGGTCTCCGCTTGGGCCAGCAACACCGATAACGGCATATGGTCCGTCTCGCGCCGCGGAGAGATCGTGCGCTGGGACGGCGTGAGCCAGAAGGCGCAGTTTCGGCTCGACGGGGACTTCGACGACGCGCTCGTGTGGGGCACCGGAGCGGACAACGTGTACGCGTTCTTCCATCGCCCGAAGACGCCGGCCGAACCCTTCGGCGCGACGACCGTGCTGCGCCTCCGCGACGGGGCCTTCCAGGTGCATCCGAGCAGCGGCGCCTACGCGATAGGCGCGCTCCGCTCCGCGGACGTGCCGAGGCTGGGCGTCGTTGGGGTCCTCTCGAAGGCGCACGATCCGGCGAGCGTCGTCCTCGTCGACGCCGACCTCGAGCCGCGCCTCGTGCTCCCCGCGCTCCCGCTCGCGAGCGGCAGCGGCGCGACGGTCGACGAGACGCTCGACGCCAGCGCTTCTTTGAGCGCCGAGGACGTGCTGTCGGTCTGGGTCTTGACCCGCGCCGGCCGCGTCTTCCGGTGGACCGAGGGAGGCGCGGCGTGGGCCGAAATTCGGCCATTTCCGAAGAGCGGAGGTCTCGCCGAGGTCTCGCGAGGGACCGGGATGGCGCCGACACGAATCCAGAACGTGAACGGCGTTCAGGTGATTCGAGACGTATTCCGTGCGGAGGGGGGGCATCTCCGCCGGGAGATCGCCACCTTGGAGGGGAGCGGCTCCATCGTCACGAGCGTCCCCCCGCGGCCGATCTACGCCGCGGGCGATATTCTCCCGCACGGCCGCTCGGTCACTTACGACCCGTCCCCGGGCATCTATGGCTGGGACCCGCCCCTCGTCGACTCCGGCCCGTGGTGTTGGTCGATGGGGTGTCGCTCGTGGGGGACCGTCGACTGGCAACAAGATGGAGTGTGGACCAACACGGCCTTGCCGGTAGACGGGGCCCCTCTCATCCTAGGCTCCACGCGCAGCACACGGTACGCGGTGGGGACGGGTGGCCAAGTGTACACGCGGGGCCGTTCGACCCCTCCAGCGCGCGCGCTCGACGCCATGTGGGTGCGCAGAGAGGGGCGGGGCAGCGGAGAGCAGGTCCTGGCGATGGACGCGCTCTCGGACGACGACGTGTGGGCGGTGGAGCACACCGAGGGGACCTACCAAGCACGACACTACGACGGACGCGCGTGGGCCGAAGGGTTCCGCGCGCCAGCCGGCAGCGTGATGGTCGCCTTGAAGGACAGCCTGTGGTTCACGGGTACTCTGGACTCGGCGACAAACGAAACCGGGCGGGTGTCGCGCTGGAAGGCCGGCCAGTGGACGACCTTCTCCGTTGGCGCGGGCGCGCGTGTGTCGCTGCTGGCGAAAGACGGCCCTGATGCCCTCTGGGCCATTGGCCACGAGACCACGACGAGCGGCGCGCTCACCCCGCGACTCTATCGATGGGACGGGACGGCTTGGGCGAGCGTCGGTGCCCCGTTCTCTTTGAACGAGCAGTTCGGCGGTCTCTCGGCGGCGGGCGGCGTCGTGTGGGCCACCGGGTTCGACATCTATCGACGTGAGGGGGCACGCACCGACACGATCGTGTGCCCAGGTCGCCCACCCACGACGCACGATCGGACGTGGTACGGCCCTGTCCTCGCTCTCGGGGACAAGGCGCGGGACGAGGCGTGGACCGTGGACGCCGAGTCGACGCTGTTCCACATTTCGGGCACGACGTGCACGCAGGTGGGCCCCGTGGGAGCGAAGCTGTCGATTCGGAACATCGTCGGCGTGAACGCCTCGGACGTGTGGATAGTGGGCTTTTCGGTAGTCGACGCGGGCGGGCCTCGCCTCGTTCATTGGAACGGGCGGACCCTCGAGCCGGCGAAGCTCGCGTTCGACCCCGTCTTCCTCTCGGCGTCCGTGTCACCGCTCGGCAACCTCTGGGTCGGCGGCACCCACGGGGCCATCCTGCGGTCGGCGGTGCCGAAGCCGAATCAGAGCACCGAATAGGTTCCGCTCATCGACCGCGCGGGCGACGAGGGCCCTCGCGATCGGCGCCTCGCGTTCGTGCTAGAGGAGCGCCCATGAGCACGAAGCGCCTCCTCTTCCTCGAGGGTCTCCTCCAGAAGGGCACCGACGACCCGATGGCGTACTACGGCCTCGCGATGGAGTACCGGAGCGCGGGCCGGGTCGACGACTCGCTGCGGGTGTTCGGCGAGCTCAAAGCGAAGAAGCCCGACTACGTGGCCATGTACCTCATGTGCGGTCAGCTCCTTCAGGAGGCCAACCGCAAAGACGAGGCCCGCGCGTGGCTCGAGGAGGGCATCGGCTGGGCTCGCAAGACTGGCAATAGCCACGCCCAGGGCGAGCTCGAGTCCGCGCTCGGGGCGCTGTAGCGACAGCTCGGGCGCGCGGGGCTCAGCGCGGCTCGGGTCCAGCGTCGCCGCAGGAGCCCCAGGGAGTCCAGCCGCCGCTCTCGCACACGAACAGATCCTCGCACCCGCAGCAGCCTGTCGAGCACGCGAAGCCGGTCGCGAGCGGGCAATCGGGGGGCTGGAGCGTGCGGCACCCTGGCCCGCCCGAGGCGCCCGGCGGCAGCACGAACCCGGCGTCGCGAGGCGAGATCGCGGCGTCCGGCGGTGGCGCTACGGGGCCTGCGGAGGCCTCGCGCTCGGGGCAGAGCTTCTCGAGCTCCCAGGTGTTGTCCTCGCGGCAGAGATACACGGCCTTGCACGTGGGGTCTTCGCACGCGACCCCGCGCGAGCGCGGGCAGCCGCCGTCGGGCACGTTGCGGCAGGGCTGTGCCGGCGGAACGTCTTCGCGGCACGCGACCGTGGTCGCGCCGAGCGCCGCGGCGATCAGCAGGCCAAATGCGAGCTCGACGGCCAGGCGTGGCGAGCGAGGCGAGCGCGTGCGTGACAGGAGCGGCACGCGCGGAGGGTGGCACGGCCGCAGGGGGGCGTCGAGGCCCGCGCGCGCGCCCTGAAACTCGGGTAGCTTTGGGGGCATGTCGACCGTGCGCCTCGCCCTCGCGTCCCTTCTGTTGCCCTCGGGGGTCGTGCTCGCGGCTGCCGCCTGCGGGGCGCCGCCCAAGGCACCCGACGGCCCGGCCGCCGCGACCTCTGCCGCCGCTTCGGGGTCTGCGTCCGCGCCTGCCGCCGAGCCCACGAGCCCGCCCACCACCACGACCCAGCTCGAGGCCGACGCGGGGCTCGGGACGAAGCTCGAGCCCAAGCGCTCCACCGACGGCCGGGGCGCCGCCGACATCGACGCGGCCGTGAAGGCCCGCAAGGCCGACACCCGCGCCTGCTACGACAAGGTCGCGTCGAAGGACCCGAAGATCGAGGGCGACGTCCGCGTCTCGTGGACGATCGACACGAAGGGCGCGGTCACCAACGTGGCGGTCGACCCGGCGCAGACCAACGTCGGCGACGACGCGGTCGGCAAGTGCCTGGTCGAAGTGGTCAAGTCCCTTCACTTTCCCGCGAGCACCAAAGGCTTCGAGACGCCGAGCGGCTACAAGTGGAATTTCCGCCGAAACATGGAGCAGTTCCGCGCAGCCCGCGACGCCGGGCTCGTCCCGTAGAAGCCCGTCCCGCGCTCTCGTTTGCGGGTCGTGGCGAGCGGTCAGCCGGTCGCGAGGTAGGGCTCCCACTCGGGGAAGTGCGCCGCCGTGGACATGGCGAGGTGCGCGGCGAGGGCCCAGCGCGGGCGCGCGGGGCGGCGCGCGAGCTTCATGCCGGCCTCCTCCGGGGTCCGCCAGCCCTTCTTCAGGTTGCATGGGCGGCAGGCGATCACGAGGTTCTCCCAGGTGTCCTGGCCGCCGCGCGAGCGGGCCTGCACGTGGTCGATGTTGAGATCGCGGAGCGGCGGGCGCTTCAGGCAGTATTGGCACTGCTGCTCGTCGCGGAGCATGAGGTTCTTCCGCGTGAGCCGGAGCCGGAGCCGTGGCGCGCGATCGTACTCCACGAGGTGCAGCACGCGCGGCACGCGCAGGGCGCCGCCGACGATCGGGATGGCGTCGTCGTCCTGGCGCACCGGCAGCCGACGCCAGGAGTCGAAGTCGCATGGGGCTCCCGACTCGTCGAGCGCGTGGGCCGCGCCGCCGTAGAGCAGCACCATGCCCCGCTTCGCCGTGGTGAGCTGCACGGGGGCGTAGTTTCGATTCAGGACGAGCACGGGCTGGGCGAGGACATCGGGCAAGGCACACCTCGAAGCGGTCAGGGCGCGGCGCGAAAACGCGAAAACGCGAAAACGCAGAGACGCGACCCGACTCTCTTGAACGTAGCAACGCGCCGCGAGAAGGCACGCGGTGCGACCCTCCGACCGCCGCCAGGGTCCGAGTGGACGCGGGTCGCCGTCCGCCCTACACTTCGCCGTGCATGACGGAGCCCACCCAAGACCCGCCCGAGCCGCCCCGCGACGAGCTCGCGAGCCCTACGTACGAGGTGCCGCTCCGCCGCCGTGAGCGCGAGGCCCTGGACACGACCACGCGCACGGGGCTGCTCATCGTGATCCCCCTCGTCATGGCGGCCGCCGCGGTGGTGGGCCTGGTGTTCACGGGCATGGAGGGCAAGGGCATCTACTCGAAGCCGGTGGACGAGCTCGTGAAGGCCAAGGGCGCCTTCAAGGGGCGCGCGGTCCGCGCCGAGGGCAACCTCGTGCACGGCACGCTCCAGAAGCGCGAGCAGCCTTGCGAGTACCGCTTCACCATCGAAAAGAACGGCGTCCAGGTGCCCGTGCGCTTCGCGCAGTGCGTGGTGCCCGACACCTTCCGCGACGTGCCCGACATGGACGTGGCCGTGACCGTGGAGGGCGAGCTCCTGGCCGACAATTCGTTCGAGGCGACCAGCGTGCTCGCGAAGTGCCCCAGCAAATACGAGATGAAGGATCGCGCGCAGAAGGGCGAGCGCATGCCCCACTCGGCCACGCCCCCACCTTCGATGTGAGGCGGGGGGCCGAGTGAACGTCACCTCCGTCCCTTGGATCGCCGAGTTCGCCGCGACCCGAGGCTTCCGCTACGAGCCCGACGCCGACGAGCGCTGGCTGCGCGTGTGGGAGCCGTTCGCGACCTTGCGGGTGCCGCACCGCTACGCCCACGCGCTGAGCGCGACCGGCGGCATCGGCTCGATCTCGCTCGCCATGATGGTGCTCGACGTGCCCGCGCCACACATGGTCGCGGGGACCCGCGAGATCGCCACGTGGATCGCGATCGTGCAAGACACACGTATCAGCGCGCGGTTCGCGGTGACGAGCGACCGTCAGCTCGTCTTCGGCGAGTCGCTCGACCTCGTGTCGATGCCGCGCCAGAGCGGCGGCGACGCGTGGTTCGACGGCGTCTTCGCCACGTTCGCGGCCACCCAAGAGGCCGTGAACGACGGGCTGACGCCCAGCCTGAAGAAGCTCCTGCTCGGCTGGCAGACGCCGCTCCACGCGGAGGTGCGCCCGGGCGGCTTCATCCTCTCGGCGACGGCGCTGCCGCCCGACTACGCCGGCCTGGCGTGGCTCGCCGAGGCCACCACGCTCTTCGGCGAGAAGGCGACCAAGTCCCGGGCGCTCCGCCCTCTCTGAACGGTCTTTTCCATGCCCCACGCTCTCCCCTCAGCCACGCACCCCTCCCGCGAGCCCCGCCACCTTCGCCCCCGCGTCCGCGCGCTCCTCCCCCGCGCCATCGGCGTCGGCGCGGTCGCGCTCGGTCTCGCTCTCGGCGGCTCCGCGCGCGCCGCGCAGCCGCTGGAGTATCCGCCCGCCACTTGCACCCGCGCAGAGTCACCGGACGCCTCGCGCGCCGCGTTCGTGCGGGCAACGGCGGCCTACGATCAGTCGAGCAACGACGAGGCCGTGACTCAGTTCGCGCTCGCCTACCGCCTCGACTGCACGCGCCACACGTTCCTCTCGTTCCTCGCGCAGGTGCTGGAGCGCCAGACCCGCTTCGAAGAGGCCGTCGGCGCGCTCGAGGTCTACCTCCAGCGCGCCCCGGATGTCCCCGCGAGCGAGCGCGCGACGATCGAGGCCAAGGTGAAGAATCTGCGCGAGCAGGCGCGCAAGAAGAAAGCCGACGAAGCCGCCAAGGCAGCCGCGTTCGCCGCCGCGGCGGCCGAAGCCGCCAAGAACGCGCGCCCCGCCGAGATCCGCGAGCACACCGTCCCGCCGTGGCTCGTCGTCGGTGTCGGCGGCGCGGCGGTCGCGACGGGCATCGTCCTCATCGCGGTGGCGCCCGACCTGCCCAAGACGTGCGACGAGAAGACGCGCCAGTGCCTCATCACGGCGAGCCAGGCCGACCGCGATCAGGCGGGGCTCTCCCAGAACCTCCCGCTCGCCGGCACCATCACGGTGATCGGTGGCGGCGCGCTCGTGGCCGGGGGTCTCTTGTGGCACTTCCTCGAGCCCACCGGCCCCGTGACCACCGGTTCGCCTCGCACGCTGGTCCCCGCGTTTGGCCCGGGCTACGCCGGCCTGGCCGCGAGCGGCACGTTTTGAAGGGAGCGGCCCGGCTCGTGGCCCTGGAGGACGTCGGCGCGGGGCTCACGCGGGTCTCGCTCGCGGCGGTGCCCGGCGTGCGTGAGACGTACACGCGGCCGGGCCAGGTCGTGCAGGTCAGCGCAGGCGGTGAGACGGGCTACTTCGCGCTGGCGTCGCTCGTGGGGGCCGACACGTGGGAGCTGCTCGTGCGCGACGCGGGCGTCGTCGCGCGGGCCCTGCTCTCCGCGCCCCTCGGGGCCGACTTCGACGCGGAGATGACCTCACTCGCGGGCTTCCCCCGCACGCAGGGCGAGCCCGGCCCGTTCACGCTCGTCGCGGTGGGCAGCGCGCTCGGCGCGGTGCGCGGGCTGCTGCTCTCGCTCGAAGCCGAGGGCCGGTGCGGCGAGGCGCGCCTGCTCTTGGGTGTCCACAGCGCTTCCCGGGTCCCGCTCGTGGGTGAGCTCACGCGGCTCGCGGGGGCGGGTCTGCGCGTCACGCTCTGCCTGTCCGACGCGCCGCCCACGCCCGGAGCGCACCCCTCGTTCGAGCAACACGCGGGCCTCGTGCAGAGCGCGCTCGCGCACGCGCGCGAGGACCGCGACGCGATCGGCGCCGTGTTCGTGGCCGGCCCACCTGAAATGATGAACGAATTTAGAGACTTGGGACGCTCGCGCGGCTTCGTGGTGCACGCGAACGCCTGAGCCCCCCGCGCGACCGCGGGTTGAAGTCGGCGGCACCTCCTGTACGCTCGCGACATCGTGAGCAAGTCCGCCAGCGCGCAGGCCAGCACCGTCAAAGGGGGGAAGGAGGAGCTCCGGGCCTCCGTGCTGAAGCCGTACCTGCTCCGCCTGCGCGCCGAGCAAGGCGAGAAGGGCGTCCGCAAGCTGCTCGCGGGCGCGGGGATCGATCCGGCGACCGCGGAGAACGAGACCTCGTGGCTCAGCGTCACGGCCGTGCGCCGGGCGCTCCGCGGCGTGGTCGCGCTCTTCGGTGAGGACGCGCTGCGTAAGCCCGGCGAGTGGGCCACGAGCCCCGAGGCGCTCGGCACGATGGTGCGCATGCTGCGCTCGGCCGAGCACCCCATCGACGCCTACCGCTTCCTCGCGCAGAACTACAAGGAGCTCACGCGCATCGCCGTGTACGAGCTCGACGAGCGCCTCGACGGCAAGAACGCGCCCGCCGACCCTGGCAACCCTGGCAACCCTGGCAACCCTGGCAACCCTGGCAACCCTGCGAAGGCGTCGAAGGCCAGCATCTCCGAGGTGCGCGTCAGCTACCGGCTGCGCCCCGACGCGTACGAAGACGGCGTCGACGCGGAGGCCGCCGACGAGGACGTGCTGTGCGCCGCGCGCGAGGGCCAGCTCGCCTCCTTCCCGTGCATGTGGGGGCTGCCCGAGGCCACTGTCACCCACGAGGCGTGCCTCGCCAAGGGCGGCGACGAGTGCCTCTACCGCGTGTCGTGGCAGGCCTCGCGCCCCGCGCGTGGCGCGATCGCGATGGGCATCGCGGCCGCGCTGCTCTGCGGCACGTTGATGGCCGTGGCGGGCGGCCTCGCGGCGGCGATCCTCGGCGCCCTCCTTGGCGGCGGCCTTGGCGCCGGGGTCGGCTTCTTCTGGGACCGCACCCGCGGAGAGGAGGCGCTGCGCGTCTTCGAGAAGAACCGCATCAAGGCGCTCGAGCGAGGCCTCGACCTGCGCGGCGAGACGACCCCTGCGATGCAGGGCGAGCTCACCGGCACCATCCTCGGCGCGAAGTACAAGATCGGCCGCAAGATCGGATCGGGAGGGATCGGCGCCGTGTACGCGGCCGAGCACACGTCGCTCGGCCACGAGGTGGCCGTCAAGGTGCTGCGCGGCGCCGCGGCCCGCGACGGCAGCGAGATAGCCCGCCTGCGCCGCGAGGCGCACATCCAGGTGCACGTCGACCACCCGAACGTGGCGCGGGTGCTCGACCTCGACCAGATGCCCGACGGCTCCATGTACGTGGTCATGGAGCGCCTGCACGGCAAGTCGCTCGCCGACAAGCTCGGCCGCGAGTACGTGGTCACGCCCGCGTTCGGCGTCCCGGTGTTCATCGACGTCTGCAAGGCGCTCGCGGCCGCGCACGCGAAGGACGTCGTGCACCGCGATCTGAAGCCCGGGAACGTGTTTCTCTGCGACGACGGCACGGCGAAGGTCCTCGACTTCGGCATGGGAAAGCTCACCTCGGCCGAGTCGCTCACGCAAGCCGGGTACACGCTCGGCACGCCCGAGTACATGGCGCCCGAGCAGTGCATCGGCGCCGCCGTCGAGCCACGCACCGATCTCTACGCCCTCGGCGTGCTCATGTACGAGGCGCTCGTGGGGGAGCTGCCCATCCAAGCGCCCAACCGCCGCGATCTGCTCGACATGCACCAGCGCACGCACCCCACCCCCATGCGCGTGCGCCGGCCCGATCTCGACCTGCCGCAGGCGCTCGACGACCTCGTGCTCAAGTGCCTGAAGAAGAAGGTCGCCGATCGCCCGAAGGACGCCGCCGAGCTCGAGCGGTTGCTGGCCGCGGTGCCTCTCGAGGGGCTGCCGCTGAAGTACCCGGCGGGCGTGGCGCGCAAGAAGAGCTCGCGCCCGACTCCGGTGCCGGCGGCCCGCGAAGAGGAGAGCACGCTCGACAAGGTCCTCGTGCCGCCTCCGCCGAGCCGCCCCGAGGGTTGACCGATTTCCGGGTGCCAGCCCGGTCGAGTCGCTAGATTTGGGGCGTGCCACGCCCGTCGCCGCTCCCGCCCGCGCCTCCGTCGATGCTCGATCCCGAAGGGCGCCCCGTGCTGGGGGCGTTCACGGGGCCGCTGCCGCCGGTGCGCCTCGGCGCGAGACACGACGGGCTCCGCGCGCGCACCTTCCGCCGCAAGCGCTGGCTCTTCTTGTCGGTGCAGACCGACACGTGGCTCTTCGGCATGGCCGTCGTGCACCTCGGCTACATCGCGAAGAGCTTCGCCTACGCGTTCGACGGGACGCGCCGCCGCATCGTCGCCACGAAGTCCTCGCTCGGCCCCACCGCGGCGTGCCGCGTGGGAGAGACGTGGGGGCCGGGCGCGGTCGCCAGCTACCGGTTCGGCGGCCTCCAGACGCGCCTCGCCCGATCCGAGAGCGCGACGGACGAGCTGCGCGCCTCGGTCTCGGCCGCCGGGCTCGAGGTCGCGGCGGCGGTCGATCTCGCGGGAGCGCCGGCCACCCTCGCGGTGGTCGTGCACCCCAACGGCGATCGGTCGCTCTTGAACGCCAACGAGAAGCGCCTGCTGCTCCCCACGCGGGGCGTCGCCACGGTGAACGGGCGCGAGATCTCGCTCGACGGCGGGTTCGGCGCGTACGACTACACGCACGGCGTCCTGCCGCGGCGCACGCAGTGGCGCTGGGTGTCGTTCGCCGGACGCGCGGCCTGTGGGACCCCGCTCGGCCTGAACCTCGTCGAGGGCTTCAACGGCGAGCCCGAGTGCGCCGCGTGGATCGGCGACGAGCTCGTGCCGCTCGGGGAAGGCATCGTCTCGTACGACCGTAAGAACCCTCGCTCGAGCTGGTCGATCAAGACCCGCTGCGGCGCCGTCGACCTCACGCTCGACGTCGGCGATCTCCACCAAGAGACCACGAATTTCAAGCTCGTCGCGGCGAGCTTCACCCAGGCGACGGGCCACTACAGCGGCACCGTCACCCTGCCGGGACGCCCGCCCCTCCGGCTCGAGGGCGTGCTCGGCGTCGCCGAAGACCAAGACACCTTGTGGTAGGAGACCTCGTGCCGCTGCTGCCTCCACGCGCTCCACGCGCTCCACGCGCTCCACGCGCTCCACGCGCGGCCGCGCTGACCGCGCTGACCGCGGCGCTCCTCGCTCTGCCGGCCTGCGGCCCGGGGGCCGTCGCGCAGGCCGTGACGCCCAACGCCGGCCACGACACGGCGCCGCTCGCGCGCTGCACCGTCGCGGCGAGCCACGATCAGCCGCTCGTGACCGAGTGGCCCGCCTCGTACAAGGCGCGCCTCGAGGCGGTGATCCACGAGGGCGCCGTGGCGGTGGAGTACTCGGGGTGCGAGCTTCGCATCGTGGACACCTGCCGCATCCCCGGCGCGTACACGTGGAAGAAGACCACGTTCTCGACCGACACCACCGACATCCACGACGAAGACGACCTCTACGCGAAGCTGCCGCTCGGCGCGCTCGCCCTCTCGGGCCAGCTCAAGACCTCCGGCTCGCTGCACGTGCAGACCTCGGTGTCCGGGCAGATGCAGCTCGTGAGCCGCCCCGGCGACGACGCGACCCGCGGGGCGGAGTGCCAGAAGGCCACGCACCTCGTGACGGCGCTCAGCATCGGCGCGTTCAAGCTCGTCGCCGGCGGCGCGGCGTCGGCCACCGTCGGCGCGGAGAGCGGCGCTGTCGGGGTGCACGGTACGGGCTCACAGACCAAGTCGGTGCTGCGCTCCGCCGGCGATCCCGAGGGCTGCACGCGCGCCACGCAGTCGGAGCCCAACGCCGACTGCCGGTCCCCCATCCAGATCTTCCTCACGCCCATCCGCCGATCGGTGCCGCTCAACAAGCTGTCGCCGTTGCCCGACGAAAAAGGCTGACATTTCATGCATATGCGCGCCAATTTGCGCGTCTCCCGCGCCCGCCGACGTGGCCGCGCCGCCCTCTCGGCGGGCACCGCGCTCGCCGCGCTCGCCGCGCTCGGTGCGTCGGCGTGCGGGCGCTCGTTCCCCACGCCGTTCACGACCTCGGATCTGGCGCGCGAGGGCTCGGGCGCGGCGCTGACCCACTACCTCCACCAGCCCGGGGCGACCGCGACCGTGTGCGATCGGCGCGCGCAAGGCGAAGGCTTCCGCGGCGAGTCGCGCGAAGACTTCGAGGCGCTCGCGGGCGGCTTGCTCTCCGGCACGATCGCGCCCGCGCTGTGGCAGCGCTGCGCGATGCTCATGCTCGAGAGCCTCCCGGCGGGAGGCGCCGCGTCGCTCCTGGACGAGCTCGCCCACGCCTACCGCACGCTCGTGTCGCGGAGCGCGGTCGAGACCGATCCGGCCGAGCGCGCGCGCCTCGAGGCGCTGCACAAGACGCTGCTCTTTCGACCGCGGGGCACGGCGCCTCACCCCGAGGCCGTCGCCGACGACGTCGCCAAACTCACCGCGGCGCTCGACAAGGGTCGCCTCGGCCCCATTGCCGCCCGGTATGGGCGCGATCTGCTCCTCGACATCGACCTCGACCGCGGCGTGCTGTCGGGCGCGCCGGTCACGGTGGCCACGCTCGACGCGCTGGCCGCGCGGAAGGACGAGCTGCTCCTCCGCCGCGTCGCGCAGCGCGTCCCCGACGCGACCCTCCGGGACGAGGCGCGCCGTCGGGTCGTGCGGCTGCATGTGGCGGCGAGCGAGTCTCCGTACGTTCGCGCCCACCGGGACGAGGCGCAAGCGCGCGTCATGGCCGAGGGCCGCAACGCCGTCGACCTCGGCCAGCACCCGCCGACCGCCGGCTGGGTCGACGAGGAGCGGCTGCGCGTTCGTGGCCTGCTCGTGCGGCAGAACGTGTGGAAGCAGACCTCCACGCTCCTCGCGGTGGGGGGCGCGGGGCGCGCGCCCGGCGGGCCCCAGGTGCTCCCGTCGATCGAGCTGCGCGGCGCCCTCTTCGTGCGCGCCACGGGCTTCGAGGAGCCCCTCACCGTGTGCGCCCCGCCCGACGCGCTCGACGTCACCCCCTGCGTGCTGCCGAGCGAGGTGCGCCCGGCGATCCCCATCGTGCAGGTCGACGGGCAGGGCCTGCTGCACTTCGTCGAGCGCATCGCCACGAAGGACGCGCTGAAGCTTGTGTACAATACACCAAACCTCCCGCTCCCCATTCTGGTGCACGAGAAGGAGCTGTTCACCCTCGAGTGGCCCATCCGGTTCGAGCGCCCAAGCCCGATCGTCTTCACCGGTCCGACCAGCGGGCGCGGGCCCGACCTCCGGGTGGCGCTCCAGCGGCGCTACGCGCCCCGCGTGCTCTTCGAGGTGAACGGCCCCGAGGGCCCGCTCGTCGGCGTGGTGGAGGCGGAAGACCTCGACGCCTTCGTCATCGCGACGCGCGGCGGCGCCGGACCCGCCGGCGCGCGCGGCACCGACGGGGCGCGGGGCTCGAACGGCTCGAGCGGCTCACCGGGCTCCTGCCCTGGCAGCCCGGGGACCAGCGGCGGCTCGGGCGGCGCGGGCGGCAGCGGCACCGCGGGCGGGCCGGGCGGCCCGGGCGGACGCGGCGGCGACGTCGTGGTCCGAGGCTCGTGCGTCACCGGCGACTGCGCCGCGCTCGCGAAGGCCGCGCGGAGCTTCGTGCGCAGCGAGGGCGGCGCGGGCGGCCCCGGCGGCGAGGGCGGGCGCGGGGGCCAGGGCGGCTCGGGCGGCTCGGGCGGCTCGGGCGCTTCGTGCACGGTGAACGGGCGCTTCACCTCGGTGAGCGGCGGCATGACCGGCTCGGCGGGCAGCAACGGCGCGAACGGCGCGCGCGGCGCGAACGGCGCGAACGGCGCGCCGGGGCGGGTCGAGGTGCGCGTCGATTCGCCGCCTTGAGGCGCCGGCTCGACGCACCGGACGTCGCGGTTTGGATGGCACGCTTGATCCGCCGGATCTCGCAGGGCGGCTGATGCGCCGAAGGACCTCGGTGAGCCGCCCTATGCCCTCGCGCGGACGTTCCCGCACCTGCTCCAACCCGAGTGGCACGCCTCGAATTTCATGGTAGAGTCTCGCGTCTTCCATCCGTCCCGCCGAGCCCCGCCTGAGCGTGGGCCCCTCCGCCACCACCGGGGCCCCCCCACCCCCCCCCCCCCCCCCCCCCCCCCCCCCCCCCCCCGGCGGCCGGCCCCAACTCCCCCCCCCCCCCCCCGCCCCCCCCCCCCGGGAGAGCTTCCTCTCCGCGGTGCGCGTGCGGAGTCATCTGCGCGCCGGGCGGATTCTCACCTCCGGCGCCGCCCAAGAGAGCGCGGGCGGCATCCGGCTGAAGTAGCGGCAGCCGACGCCTGCCGGCGCAGACCCTACGGCTGGGCACGCGCGCATCCGCTCCGAGGTTGGTCGACATGCCCACGCCCCAGACCTCCCTCGCCGCCGCCTTCGAGGCCCAGCTCGCCTCACTGGAGCGGCTCGGCCCTTCGCCTGGGCTCGGCGGTCGCCCACGCATCCACCACGAGCACGTCGCCGCGGGCGATCTCCTCGTGGTGCTCCCGGCACGGCAGCCCTCGCGCCCCGAGCTCGAAGGCGCGGCATCGCGTGGTTGTGCGGCCGTGGCGCTGCGCCCTGAGGATCGCCACCTCACCGCGGGTTTGCCCATCACCACCTTCTTGTGCGACGACCCCCTCGCGCTCTGGGGTCGACTGGCCGCGGCGTACCGGGCGATCGCCCTGTCGATGCCCGTCGTCGCCATCACGGGCTCGATGGGCAAGACGACGGTCAAGGAGCTCTGCCTGGCCGCGACCGCGGGCGCCGGGACGCTCGGCAATCAGAACAACCTCGAGAGCGTCCCGTTCACGCTGCTCGGCATTCCGCCCAGCGCACCCTGCGCGGTGCTCGAGCTCGGGACGAACGCGCGCGGGGAGATCGCGCGTCTGGCAGCGATCGTCGCGCCGACCATCGCGGTGCTCACGACCATCGCGCCCGCCCACCTTGAAGCGTTCGGCTCGCTCGATGGCGTGGCCGCAGAGAAAGGCGCCCTCCTCGACGCGACCGACCCGAGCGGCGCCGCCGTGCTCAACGCCGACGAGCCGCGCGTCGTGGCGCTGCGGCGGCGCTTCAGAGGGAGCCGGGTGCTCTGGACGTCGGCCTCGGGGCTCGCGCACGCGGATCTCGCCGTGACCCGCGTCCTTCACAGCGACGCGAGATCGCTCGCCGCGCGCGTACGCGTCTTCGACCGCGAGCACGAGCTCGAGCTCGGGTTGCCGGGGTGCACAACCTCGGCAACGCCCTCGCGGCGATCGGCGCCGCGATCGCTGCCGGCGTCGAGGTCGAACGCGCGCTCGATCGCCTGCGCCGCGCGCGCCCGACCTCGATGCGCTTCGAGGTCCACCGAGTCGGTGGCCGAACGCTGATCGACGACAGCTACAACGCCAACCCGGCGTCGGTGCGTGCCAGCGTCGCGTCGGCGCTCGAGCTCTCCCAGTTGCGCCCGCTCGTGGTCTGCCTCGGTGATCTCGCCGAGCTTGGTCCGGACGCGGGCGCTCACCACGCGGAGCTCGGTCGTTGGCTCGCCCAGCAGGGCGTCCACCGCGTCCTGGCGACGGGCGAACGAACGCGGGCGCTGGTCGACGCCGCGCGCAGCGAAGGGTTGCCCACCGCCGAGCACCTCCCCGATCCGCTCGCGCTGGTCGAGCGCGCGCGAGAGGCCACGCCGGACGGAGGGATGTGCCTGGTGAAGGGCTCACGGGTCGCCGAGATGGAGCGCGTCGCGATTTCCCTACGCGCCGAGTGGGCGCGCGGGCTCGGCTGGCGCGAGCGGCTCCGCGTGCGCGCCGCGTGCGTCTGCGGCTGCGGCTTCGACGAGGTCGACGGCGGCCTCGCGGATCTCCTCGAGCAGCTCGAGGAGCGGCTCGGCGCCCCGCTCCCGCTGACCTCGGTCTGCCGCTGCGCGCGCCACAACGAGGCGGTGGGCGGCGACGACGCGAGCCCACACACGCGCGGGTTGGCGGCGGACCGCGTGCCGCGACGACCGCCTGCGCCAGCGCATCGTGACGTCGTGGATCGAGCTGCTCGCCGCGCACAACCGGCGCCCGGACGCGGCCCTCGTGCCCGTGCGTGTCGAGCTCGGGCCGGAGCACGTCCACCTCGACGTCGATCGCCACCTGCCACCGCGACTTTGGTTCGCCCCGCCCACCTTCGTCGACCTGGGCAACGGCGGCCGAGCTCCCGCGGCCCCCCTCACGATCGGCGTGACGGGCACCAACGGCAAGACGACGACCACCACCCTCCTGGCGGCGGCGCTGCGCACGCTCGGTCGGTCGACCCTCGCGGTGACCACGGTGGGCAGCTTCGGGGGCCGGCCCCCCCCGCCGCCGCCCGGCGCCCGGGCGACCGGCGCCGGGCGCCCGCGGTGGGGCGGCGGCCCTGGGCAAGCGGGGCGCTGGCCGCCCCCCCCGGGGCCGCCGGCGCGCCCCCCCCCCCGGCCTGTCGCGGGATCACCTTCACTCCCACGGGACGGTGGAGCGCTACCTCGCGGCGAAGGCCGG
This sequence comes from Myxococcales bacterium, assembly GCA_016720545.1. Lineage (NCBI taxonomy): Bacteria > Pseudomonadati > Myxococcota > Myxococcia > Myxococcales > Myxococcales bacterium. Next base: position 199,661 of record JADKKK010000007.1, on the reverse strand, counting down.
CTATTTTCCCCCCCCCCGCCCGCCGCCCGACGGGCCTCTGAAGGCTCTGCGCGCTGCTCTGCTCCCTGGGGACGCGTGCTCCGCTACGGCCTCCGCGCAGGCCGCCTCGCGCCTGCACCTCAGGGGAGGTCGAGCTGGCTCGGGGCACGACCGCCCAATCGCGCGACCTCCCGACCGCTGGCGGAGTGCCGCGCTCCGCACGCGCGTGGGAGGTCCACGCCGAACGCCCTCCGGCGTTCCTCGCGGCTGGCGGCGGGCGTCTCGCGACCGCGGCGCGGCGATCGCCGAAGACACACCCGGCGGTTCGAGGGATCCCCGCCGTGGTCGCGTACTCGCGCCTCCCCGTGGACCTTCAGCGCGCGCTTGACGGGGATTGTGGGTGGTCGTGGTGGGCGGTCACGAGGTGCGCGTGTGGGCGCGCCGCGGTGATTTCGGGATGCGGCGGTGCCTCGCCTCGGGCTCCGCGGCCTGCCGAATCGTGATGGCGTCGCGATGCGCTCGCGATCAGGCGTCCTCGGAGGTCGACCTCGTGTGCTCGCGGGGGCGGACACGAGGCCGGAGAGGCCGCAGACGATCCGCACGGGGGCGCCTCGGACGCCGACCTCGCGCGGATTGCGCTCGCCGAGCGGCAGACCGCGGCCGCGCCCGCGACGCACGCTGTACGTTAGCAGCCCGTTGATAAACTCCCGTCGCCCCCGCGCCGCCGCATCGGCACGGGCTGCGTTGCGATCCTCCGGTGCCTGCTCCCTCAAAGCAGGCTCCGCGGGCTCCTCGGATCGCCCTTGCCCGATGCCGCGCGGACCGACCGAATCGTCCCAGGCCGGCACGCCACGGTCGAAGGCCCCGGTCCCGGCTCTCGTGAGAAGCCGAAGGCGCGAGCCGTGGGATTTCGGGCTCGATCACAGTGAGCACTGCCTTAGCTGTTCGGGGTCGTGTCCACGAGGCGCTCGAAGGATGAAGCTGCTCGCGCACCCGTACGGATACGTCGCGGCGTCGCCCACGTCGCCGCCCCGGTCGGGTCCGCACCGTTGGAGATCGTGACCTGCGCAGTCGGAATCCCCTACGGAGTGAGCTTCGCCACGAACACTCCATCACCCGAGTGCCGTGTCGCCCCGATCGTGACGCCCTGGACGAGCACGCCCGTAAGGAACACGCTCCCGAGCGAGTCGACGCCGATGCCCAGGCCGCGGGCCCTGGACGAGCTCGCAAGCCCTCTGCTCCAGAGCGGTGTGCCCGAAGGGCTGAGCTCGAGGACGAATGCGTTCTCGGTGCCGCCAGCGAAAGGGATCGTGCCGGTGCCGAAGGGCACAGGGCCGGAGTGATATCCGGTAACAAAGACGTTGTTCGACGCGTCGGTCGCGACGCCGGCGGGATACTCGTTCCGAGGGGAGCCAAAGCGCCGAGCGAAGATGGGAGTACCAGCAGGGCTGAATTTCCCAATGATGACGTCCAAGAGGCCATTGTCGAGCAAAACGCCGGTACCCAGGTCCGCGGGACCGCTGGCGCCGCCCGTGACGACGACGTCGCCGGCTGCGTCAACCGTCACGCCTGCTCCGCTCTGGTAGCCGTTCAAAGCTCCCCACTTCTTGCTCCATTGATGCTGCCCGCTCGCGTCGAGGGCGATGAGGAAGCCATCCGACTCGCCAATCCCGGGAGCAGGCCCCTCGCCGAGGTCCGTGGTTCCTTTGCATGTTCCGACCACGAAGACCTCGCCGGCGGGCCCGGACGCGATCCCGCTCGCGCGGCTCTCCGGGCTCGTAGCTACGTGCTTGCTCCAAACGTGGTTTCCCGCGGAGTCGAGCTTGGCAACGAACCCCGCGAAACCAGACGAGGTAAGCGGCCCTCCGCCGAAATCGAGCGAGCCCGAGGCCATGCCCCCAATCAAGATGTTGCCCGTCGCATCGAACGCGACGGCGTTCCCCTCCTGCTGATTTACGTCGCCGAACCGCTTGCTCCAGAGGTGATTTCCGTTCGCGTCTAGTTGAAGAACGAAGACGTCCCATACGCCGGAGGTCACGAGCGGACCGCCACCAAAGTCGACCGTGCCGCTCATCATGCCGGTCACGACGATGTTGCCGGCCGCGTCGGTCGCGATCGCGGTGGACCTATCGTCGCCGGTGCCCCCGAAGCGACGGCTCCAAACGGTGTTGCCGTTCGAGTCGATCTTGGCCACGTAAATGTCGCTGCTGCCAGCGGAGGTGAGAGTGCCTCTTCCAAAGTCGATGGTTTGAGCGAAGGTTCCCGTGACGACCGGCGCTCCGGTGGTGTCCACCGCGAGCCCAGTGGCGAGCTTGTACCACTGGTCTCCGTAGGACTTGCTCCAAGCCGAACGTCGGCACGTGCCCAGACACGCACCCTCGTTGTCGCACGTCTCGCTGCCGGCGACGATACCGTCGCCACATACGGTGTCGCAAACCATGGGGGCACCGGAGCAGGACCAGCCGCGCTCGATCTGGCAGTTGGCGTTGCAGCCGTCACCCGTCGTGAGATTGCCATCGTCACACTGTTCGCCCACCGCGACCACTGAATCGCCGCACACGGCGGGGGCTGCGTCACGCGGAGAGGGAGCGCCGGCGTCATGGGGACCGGTGTCGCCCGGAGCCGCATCTCGCGACCCGTCGGCGGCGCTGCCACCGTCGTGGCCATCGCGCCCGCCGCCATCGCCCACGCTGCCTACCCCCGGATCGTAGATGAGGCCTCCGCAGTTGATGAGGGTGGCCGCGAGGAGAACGAAGGTGAGTGAGCCGAGCCGAGACATCGTGGCACCATAACGTGGCGTCGCTTCATTGTCTTCCATGGGCGGCAGCCCTCCAGCCTCGGCTCGGAGGATATCGAGACGTTCCGCTCCCACTCTTGGGGTGAAGCTGCCGCTCACGGAATCTGGACGGGCGAGTGCCTGTTGATGGTCGTGCCGTCGCCCAGCTGACCTTCGGTGTTGCGCCCCCAGCAAAAGAGCCTTCCGTCGAACTTGCAGGCGCACGTATGTGTCCCGGCGCTCACGTCGCTCCAATCAGTGGCATCGTCGACCCTCGCGGGCGAGAGGAGCTCGCCGGTGGTTCCGTTGCCCAGCTGCCCCTCGTCGTTGTGTCCCCAGCACCAGAGCGTGCCGTCACGCTTGCGAGCGCATGTGTGGTTGCCCGCCGTGCTCACCTGCACCCAGTCGGTATCCGTGCCGACTCGAACAGGCGACAGCCGTGGGGTCTTGGTTCCGTCGCCCAGCTGACCGGCGACGTTGCTGCCCCAGCACCAGAGCGTGCCGTCCTGCCTCCGCCCACACGTGAAGCCGAAGCCTGCGTTCACTTCGACCCAGTCGGTATCTGCGCCGACCCGAACCGGCGATAGCCGTCGGGTGGTGGTGCCATCGCCGAGACGACCGGATATGTTGCCGCCCCAGCACCAGAGCGTGCCATCGAGCTTACGAGCGCACGTGTGATCACCCCCTCCGCTCACCTCGACCCAGTCGGTCTCCACGCCCATCTTGGAGGGCGCGAGCCGCCCGGTGGTGGTTCCGTCTCCCAACTGCCCAGCGGAGTTGCTCCCCCAGCACCAGAGCGTGCCATCGAGCTTGCGAGCGCACGTGTGGCTGCCGCCTACCCCCAGCCCGGTCCAGTCGGTTGCGACGCCAACTCGAACAGGCGAAAGGCGATCATCAAATTGCGTGCCGTCGCCCAGCTGACCCTGGTTGTTGCCACCCCAACAAAAGAGCATGCCATTGATCTTGCGGGCGCAGCCGTGGCTCTCGGCCCTCAGCTCGATCCAGTCGGTCGCAGCGCCAACTCGAACCGGTGAGAGTCGCGTGGTGTAGGTGCCGTCACCAAGCGTGCCATAGATGTTCCAGCCCCAGCACCAGATGGAGCCCTCGACGGTGCGGCCACATGAGTGCGTACCCGCGGTGCTCACGGACACCCACGCCCGGCCGCCCACCTCCGCATCGGACGTATGTCCCGCATCGGCCGCGTCGGCGGGAAGTGTGGCGCTCATGCCATCCGATGGGCCATCCGGCGCCCCGGCTTTCGGCGGGGAATGGCCGCCCGAGTCTTCGGGCAGGTCTCCCCCGAGAAGCCCAAGCTCGCTGCGCGAGCAGGCCGCCGTTGCGAAGAGAAGGACAACAGCGAGCGTCGCGACATTCATGCAGTTCATCGATTCCATACGCGCGATTCGCCGGCTTGTGTGTGCGTGTGTGGCGGCGCCCTACGGCCCGGTGCGCTTCGGGTCGAACTGGCCTTCGTATTCGCGGGCGTCCCCTCCGAGAGGAGAGGCCAAGCAGAGCAGATTTCCCACCCAGATCGTCGTGACCTGCGCGGTCGGAATCCCCTAGGAGGGGCCTGCTGATCAACAGCGGAGCCGGGACGTCGCACCAAGGGTAGACTCCGCTCCGGGAAGCACCCCGATCCGAGTGGCCTTGGTGGACGGGGACGGAAGGCCCGACTTCGTGGTGGCCGACCACGACAGCAGCGCCGTGAGTGTCCTGATGAGCGGAGGCCCCGTGCCTGCGGTGGAGTCGGTGGAGTAGCTCACCGGTGATTCGGCTCGAGCGAGTGGCGAGCGCACCTGAACCCAGGCGCCTCCAGACGGGTGCCGCCGTCCTCACGAGAGCCGCCGGCGCCTCTGGACACGTGCCGCGGGTTCTCGCGAGAACCCAGCACTTCCAGGCGGGTGCCGCGGGTTCTCGCGAGGACCGCTGGCGCGACGGCCCGTAGGGACCTGCCTCACGAGAGGCTCGGGCGGCCTTCACGGAGACGGCCTTCACCCCGCCCGAGGCTCCCGAAGCCCACGAGCCTCCGGGCTCATGCTCGTAAGAGCAGGCCTTCGTACCAGGGGCCGCGCGGATCGTTCCGCGGCGGCGCGAAGTCCCCTCGGCTCGTGGTACGCTTTCGTCATGTCCGGGACCAAGCCAACATGGACCGGGGGGCGCGTGGGGAGCCACCGAGAGCTCGACGCGGCAGACCAGGCCTTCTGGGACGACGCGGGCCCGGTCGCGCGGTTCGAGGCGTGCGTCGAGCTCTCGCAGACGGTCTGGAGCCTGAGCCACCCCGATGAGCCTACCCCGCGATTTGATCGAGCTTCTCTGTGCGCTCACGGCGGCCGGCGTGCGTTTCCTGGTCGTGGGCGGGCACGCCGTCTCGCTCCACGCGCGCCCGCGATCGACGAAGGACCTCGACCTGTGGCTCGACGCCGCACCTGAGAACATCGCGCGCGCGTGCGACGCCCTCCTCCGCTTCGGAGTGCCCGAGGTCCTCGTGGGCGAGCTGCGCTGCGCGCGATCCGACGAGATCGTGTGGCTTGGGCGCGCCCCCGCGCGCGTGGACCTTCTTCAGGAGCTCCCCGGTGTGACCTTCGAAGAGTCATGGCTCCGCCGGGTGACGGTCGACCTTCCCGGCGGGCAGGCGACGTTCATCGCGGACGCCTCATTCCACTGAACGCCCGAGTACCCATGGAGCACACGGGCGTGTAGAATGCGCGCATGCGCCTCGTGACGATCGCCCGCGAAGGGGTGCTGCGCGTCGACGGCGCGCCCCTCGGCGGCGCCGCGGGCGCGTTGGCCGACGACCCGAACCGGCTGACGTTCTCGAGCGCGAAGGACCCCGCGGCCAAGACGTACGCGCGGGCGCTGCGCCTGCTCACGCTGCGCGCCCGCACGGTCCACGAGCTGCGCACGAGCCTGCTCGAGAAGGGCGAGCCCGCAGAGAACGTCGAACCGGTGCTCTCGCGCCTCACGGTGGCGGGGCTGCTCAACGACGCGAAGTTCGCGGAGGACCGAGCCCGCGCGCAGCTCATGGGCAAGGCGCGCTCGCGGCGTCGGCTCGAGCACGACCTGGCGGCACGCGGCGTTCCCCGCGAGGTGGCGAGCGCCGCGATCCGACGCGCCCTCGTGGTGGCCGAGACGACCGAGGCCGACGTGGCCGAGCAGGCCGCGCGCCGCAAGCACCGGGCCCTCGCGCGCCTACCCCTTGAGGAGCAACGCGTGAAGCTGTTCGCCTACCTCGCGCGGCAGGGCCACCCCGCCGACGCCGCGCGCGACGCCGTGCGGAAGGTGCTCGGCACCCGCTGACGAGAACCTGCGGACGCCCGCGCATCTGGCGCTTTGTGCGGACGCGCGGGCGCCGTATCGTCAGGTGATGGCGTCCTTCGTCCCCTGCCCCCGGTGTCACCGGCACGTGCGCTCCACCGAGACCGCGTGCGTCTTCTGCGGTGTCGCCCGCGCGTCCCAGGCGGCGGCGCTCCTCTCCGCCGCGGCGCTCGCCCTCGGGGGCTGCGATCCCAAGCCCGCCGCGGAGGTGCCGACCCCGCCGGCCACGTCCGCGAGCGCGACCGCACCCTCGGCGGACCCGGCGCCGTCGGGCGCGGCGGTGACGCCCTCGGCCACTGCGCCCGCCGTCGCGGCGTCGGTCGCGCCGACTGCGCCCGTCATGGGCGCGCAGGAGCCGCCGGTGCGCCCCGCCATGCGCTACGGCATCGCGCCGCGCAAATAGCCCGCCGATGACCGGGCCTCGCAGGCGCGCGTCTTCACCGGCGTCGGGGGTCGCGCGGCTCCCAGTCTTGCCGAGCGCGCCCGCGCAGCGACGGCACCTGCCGCTGGCCGAGGCCGCGAGGCCGGCGGATCGCGCCGCGCGTCCGGGGTACGTCGTGTGGGAGCTCACGCTCAAGTGTGATCTCAACTGCCTGCACTGCGGCTCCCGCGCGGGCAAGGCGAGGAGGGGCGAGCTCACCACGGCCGAGGCCCTCGGCCTCGCCGAGCAGATCGCCGACCTCGGCGCACGCGAGGTGACCCTCATCGGCGGCGAGGCGTACTTGCACGACGGCTGGCTCGACGTCATCGCCGCGCTCCACTCGCGAGGGGTCGAGGTGGGCCTCCTGACGGGCGGGCGAGGGCTCACCCGTGAGCGCGCTCGCCTCGCGAAAGACGCTGGGGCGACCACGCTCAGCGTCTCGGTCGACGCCTGCGAGGCGACGCACGACTTCTTGCGCGGGCGAGCGGGCAGCTACGCGAGCGCGCTCGCCGCGATCGAGCACGCGCACGCGGCGGGCCTTCGGGTCTCCGCGAACACCCAGATCGCGCGGCCCGCGCTGCGCGAGATCGAGCCCATGTTCCAGGTGCTCCTGGACCGCGGCGTGTGCGCGTGGCAGGTGTCGATGACCGTGCCCATGGGGCGGGCGGCCGACCACCCCGAGCTGCTCCTCGAGCCGTACAGCGTGATCGAGGTGCTGCCCATGCTCGCGCGCATCGCGCGCCGCGCGAAGGCGCGGGGCGTAGGGGTCTTCCCGGGGAACGACATCGGGTATTTCGGGCCGCACGAGCACGAGCTGCGGCCCGAGGCGCACCGCTCGCCGTGCAGCGCGGGTGTGCTCGGGATGGGCATCGAGGCCGACGGCGCCATCAAGGGGTGTCCGTCGCTCCCCTCTCGCGACTACGTGGGTGGGAGCGTGCGCGACGCCTCGCTGCGCGACGTGTGGGAGCGCGCGGCGCCGCTGCAGTTCAACCGCGGCCGAGGTGTGGAGTCGTTGTGGGGCTATTGCGCGACCTGCTACTACGCCGAGGCGTGTCTCGGAGGCTGCTCATGGACTGCCCACGTCCTCTTCAGCCGAATAGGCAACAATCCTTACTGTCACCATCGCGCGCTCGAGCTCCTGGCTGAGGGACTCCGGGAGCGCATCGTTCCGGTGGCCCGCGCGCCGGGCGAGCCCTTCGACTACGGTCGCTTCGCGTGTGTCACCGAGCCATGGCCTGGGGAGGCGCGCGGGCGCGCCGAGCAGATCGTCGCCAGCGGCGAGGGCTTCCTCGAGGGCGACTGATCGCGCCGTGCGCGGTGGCGCCCTCGAGGCCGTGGCACCCCGGGCGTGCCGCGGGGCGGAGATGGGCTTCGGCGGTGGGGTCCTCCCGTGGGCGGGCCCCGAGGCGGCGCCCGGGCTCTGCCCAGATGCGGGAACTCGAGCCCACCTGGGCCTTGAAGGGGCCGGTCGTGGGGCGGGGCGGGCGGGCGCTTCGGTCGTCCCCTGGTCACCGCCCGAGTTCGACAATAGAAGCCCGATGGTGCCATCGCAGTCGCTGATCGATCGGGCGCGGGCGGGCGAACGGGCTGCGCTGGAGGAGCTGCTTGAGAGCGTCGCCCCGTCGATCCATCGCTTCGGCCTGCGCATGTGCCGGAACACCCACGACGCCGACGACGTGCTCCAAGACACGCTCCTCAGCGTCACGAAGCACCTCGCGGAGTTCGAGGGGCGCTCCTCGCTTACGAGCTGGGTCTTCGCCCTCACGCGCAGCGCCTGCGCGCGGCGACGACGTGGCCTGAAGAACCAGCCTCCCGTGAGCGACGACCGCATGGCCGACGAGCCGCACGCGGGCCGGAGCCCGGAGGCGGAGACCGCCGATCACGAGCTCGGCGAGGCGCTTGGCCGCGCGCTCGACGCCCTGCCCGAGGAGCACCGCGAGGTGGTGATGCTCCGCGACGTGGAGGGGCTCACGGCCCCCGAGACGGCAGAGGCCCTCGGGGTGTCGGTCGACGCCGTCAAGAGCCGCCTGCACCGCGCGCGCGATGCGCTCCGGCGCGAGCTGAGGCCGCTGCTCGAGGCGCCCGCGCCCGCGCATGCGAAGCCCTCCACGTGCCCGGACGTGTCGGCGATGTGGTCGCGGAAGCTCGAGGGCGATCTCAGCCAGGGCGACTGCGCGGCCATGGAAGCCCACCTCACGACCTGCCCCGCGTGCGCAAGCGCCTGCGACGCGCTGCGACGCGCCCTGCTCGCCTGCCGCCACGTGAGCACCCGCGCGGTGCCGCCGGAGGTTCAGGCGCGGGTCAAGGCCGCCGTGCGGGCCTGGGCCGGCGAGCTCACGGCTCCAGGCGCGCCCCGCTAACGCACACCCTGGTTCGTCGAGGAGGAGCTCCTGCACGCCGTGGCGCGTCGGATGGGTGCGCGGGCGGTCGCGCGAGTGGTAGCCTGAGGGCTCATGCAACTGCGTGCCGACAAGGAGGTCCTCCGGCGCACGGCGCTGTTTCGTCGCCTCGACGAGCACGAGCTCACCGCGCTCGCGGTGTGCCTCCGCGTGCGCGTGTGCGACGCGGGCGCGTGGTTGTTCCGGCAAGGTGACCCCGGCGCCTCCATGCTCCTGGTCGCCGAGGGGGCGTTCGCAGCGACCGTCCGCGAGCACAGCGAAGAGGAGCGCGAGATCAACCGCATGGGGCCGGGCGAGGTCATCGGCGAGATGGCCTTCCTCGACGCAGCCCCGCGCTCGGCGTCGGTGCGCGCCATCACGTCCGCGACCTACTACGAGCTGGATCGCGACGGCATGGAAGCCCTGCGCGCCCACTCGCCTAGCGCGGCGGCGGCCGTCACCTGGGCTGTCATTCGCGACGTGACCCGACGCCTGCGGCGCATGGATGCGCTCATCGAGGTCGAGCTCGAGCGCGCGGGACGGATCGCCTGAACCCGCTGGCGACCGAGCTCCCGAGCGGGACGCCTTTCGGGCGCTACATCATCGACGGCGCGCTCGGCTCGGGCGCCATGGCCGTGGTCTACCGCGCCCACCACGCCGAGCTAGGGCGAGCGGTCGCGCTGAAGGTGATGCACGGCGCGTTCGTGTTCAGCGAGCCTCACGTCGAGCGCTTCATGGCGGAGGCCCGGGCGTCCGCGACGCTCCGTCACCCCCACATCGTCGACGTCTCCGACGTGGGCGAGCTCGACGGGCGCCCCTACATCGTCATGGAGTACCTCGAGGGCGAGACGCTGGCGGCGCTGCTCGCCCGGCGGGGCCGCCTCCCGGCGGGCGCCGTGGCCGATCTCGCCCTGCCGCTCGTGTCCGCCGTGGCGGCCGCGCACGCCGCGGGCATCGTCCACCGCGACATCAAGCCCGAGAACATTTTCCTCGCGACCGACGCGCGCGGAGGTGAGCGCCCCGTGCTCCTCGACTTCGGTATCTCCAAGAACGCCGCGCCTCGGAAGAAGGCGCTGACCGAGGCCGGCCTCGTGCTCGGCACGCCGTACTACATGTCGCCAGAGCAGGTGCAGCGCGCGAGCGAGCTCGACGGCCGCGCCGATCAGTACTCCCTCGGCGTGACGCTCTACGAGCTCTGCACCGGCGTGCTCCCGTTTCGCTCCGACGCCTCGCTCTTCATGTTGATGGCGGAGATCATGCACGGGCGGCCTGAGGCGCCGTGCAGCCTGGTGCCGGAGCTGCCCGCCGGCTTCGAGCGCGTCGTGCTCCGCGCCATGGCCACGTCTCGCGACGAGCGCTTCGCCTCGATGGCCGACTTCGGGCGCGCGCTGTTGCCGTTCTGCACCGATGAGGTGCGCGCGAAGTGGGTCGGCGAGCTCGGCCTGCCCGGCCAGAGCGAGGTGCGCGTCCCCTCGCTCAGCCACCTCCGCCCCAAGCCCTCGTGGCGGGTCACCGCCGACGAGCCTCCGGCGAGCGCGCTGCCGATGGCCCCCTGCGCGCTGCGCGCGGCCGACCTCCGGGCGATCCCTTGGCTCGACGGCTGCTCGGACGCCGAGCTCGCGACCTTCCTCGGCGGAGTGACCCCCCATCGCTACGCCGCCGGTGCGCCGCTGTTCGCGCAGGGCGAGCACGCGACCACGGCCTTCCTCGTCGTCTCGGGGCAGCTCTCGATCGACGTGGTCGCCGACGACGCGAGCCCCGACTTGGCGCTCATCGGCCCGGGGGAGCTGGCCGGCCAGATCGCCCTCATCGAGGACATCCCGCGCGCGGCCTCGGTGCGAGCGCGGACCGCGACGACCGTCCTCGCGCTCGAGCGCGACGCCTTCGAGCGCCTCCTCGCCGCCGCGAGCCCCGTCGCCGCCCACGTGCAGCTCATGGTGGCCGTGGCGGGCATCCGGCAGCTCCGCTGCGCGACGAAGCGGCTCGCGGTCCTCATGGAGGAGCGCGACGAGGCCGACGCCGCGGGAGCGAAGTCGCGACGCCTCCAGCACCTGCGCGCGGCGATCGCCGAGTGGTCGGTCACGATTGAGGCGAGCTCGACCGCGCGGGCCTGAGCGGCGCCGTCCGAGTCTTCAGCTCCGCTCCACCGGGTAGCCCTTGTCGGCCCAGTCGGTGGAGAAGCGGGTCGGCAGGTCGAGGACGAACACGTTCTTGCGGCCAAGCGCCTTCACCGCCTCGCCGGCGGGCCGGACGTTGGGGCAGTTGCGGACGGGGCAACAGCCACAATAAACAACGATTTCCGTACCTTCCGGAGTTGCCTTGAGCGCGGCCTTCAGCTTCTCGAGGCCCTCCTCGGAGTCGACCTCGGAGAGCGCCTTGGCGCCCGGCACGCGGCCCCGCCCGAACAGCGCGCGCGGCCCCACGTAGAACACCGCGATCTTCCCCGACTTCACCTCGTCGACCCGGGCAGCCAGGGTGGCGGGCGCCATCATCGGCCCAGACGCGGAAGAGGGTCCGGCGTCGCGGCACGCGAGGAGGCCCGCCCCCGCGCTCACCCCCGCGCCCATGGTGACGACCCCCAAGAGTAGCGCGCGTCGACGAACCTTCACGGCAGATCGCATGTGCAGAAGAGCCAGCAGCCGCCGAAATGGGTTCACCGGGCGCGCTGGTGGAACGCCCACGCGTCGCCGACGATCTCGTCGAGGCTCGTGCGCTTGGCCTGCCAGCCGAAGGTCTCGAGGGCCTTCTTGGCGCTCGCGACCAGCACCGCCGGATCCCCGTCGCGACGCGGCCGCACCACGACAGGCACGGGCCGCCCGGAGACGCGCTCGACCGAGGCGATGATCTCGTTCACCGTCGTGCCGCGCCCGGTGCCGAGGTTGTAAGCCCCCGAGCCACCGCCGGACTCCAGGTGGCCCAAGGCCGCGAGGTGCGCGTCGGCGAGGTCGAGCACGTGGATGTAGTCGCGCTCGCAGGTGCCGTCGCGCGTCTCCCAGTCGTCGCCGAAGACCCCGATGTCCTTGCGGAGCCCGGCCGCCGCGTCGAGCACGAGCGGGATGAGGTGCGTCTCGGGATCGTGGCGCTCACCCAGGCCCGCGGCCGGATCGGCGCCCGACGCGTTGAAGTAGCGCAGCGCGGCGTACTTCAGCCCGTAGGCGTCGTGGTAGCGGCGCAGCGCGTGCTCGATGAAGAGCTTCGACTCCCCGTAGGTGTTCACGGGGCGCTTCGGGTGCGCCTCGTCGATCGGCGTGTACTCGGGATCGCCGTACACCGCCGCCGTGGACGACAGGATGAACGCGCCCACGCGCTCGTCGAGCAGGGTCTCGAGGAGCGCGAGCGTGGCCACCAGGTTGTCCTGGAAGTACACGCGCGGCTTCACCATCGACTCGCCGACCTGGATCTTCGCGGCGAAGTGGACCACGCCCGTGACCCGGTGCTCCTTCACCAGCGCCGCGACCTTCGCGCGATCGCGGATGTCGCCGTGCACGAAGCGGGCCTTCGGGTGCACGGCGTCTTCGTGGCCGCTCGAGAGATCGTCGAGGACGACGACCTCCCTGCCCGCCGCGATCAGGGTCTTGACCATGTGCGAGCCGATGTAGCCCGCGCCTCCCGTGACCAGGATGCTCGCCATCGCGTTCAGCGTACCACCGGCGGTCGCGCCGGCCGGGCCAGCGTGGCGCCGCGGGTTAGAAATAGTGCGCGCAAAAAAAGAGGAGCCCAGCCGAGGCTGAGCTCCTAAGAGTGGGCGAAGACGGACTTGAACCGTCAGCCAATGGATTAAGAGTCCACTGCTCTACCAATTGAGCTATTCGCCCGAGAGGGCCGGGTGGATACCGCCTGCAGCCGGGGGTGTCAATCAAAAACCGATCGGCGCCTCGTGGGTGCGCTTGACGACCATGCGGCCCGTGAGATCGATGCGGTGGAGGAGCGGACGGTTCGTGCCGAACTCCGGGCCCGCGAAGTACTCATCGACGGCCTTGCGGGCGCCCTGCCAGTAGCCGTAGTCGTCGAGGATCAGCACGCCGCCCTCGACGAGGCGCGGGTAGAGCACCTCGAGCTCGTGCTTGGTCGACTCGTACCAGTCGGTGTCGAGGCGGAGCAGCGCGATGCGCTCCGGAGCGGCTTCGGGGAGGGTGTCCTCGACCTTGCCGCGCACGAAGTGCACACGGCGAGAGGGGTACCCGGTGCTGAAGACGTTCTGGCGGACGTCGTCCTCCCCCGCGATGCACCACGCGGAGCGCCCCGCCTCGCGGCTGGTCTTCTCGAGCATCTCCTCCGCGGTGCGCGAGTCGAAGGCGCGGTCGTGCTCGGTGGGGGGGCTCATGCCCTCGAACGTGTCGCACAGGTAGAGATCGCGAGCGTCGCCCAAGGCGAGCAGGGTCTTCGCGACGACCATCATGCTCCCGCCTCGCCACACCCCGCACTCGACGACGTCGCCCTCGATGCCGTTCTGCACGAGGTAACGGACGGCGTCGTGGAGCGCGAGGATGCGCTCGGGGCTCGTCATGGTGAAGTCGGCGACGGCCTCGCAGAGGGCGATGTCGGCGGGGCGGAAATCTGGCGGATAGGTGACCTGCTCGACGGCCTGACGGACCCAGTCGCTCGCCTTGCGCGGCAAGAGGCGGCTCATCACACTGCGGGGGGCTCGCGTTCCACTCGTGCTCATCGGGCTGCTCCGTTCTCCGTGGCTCGCGCCTTCACGCCGCTCTCACGCTTCTCACGCTTCTCGCGCCGCTCACGCTCTCTTCGCGCTCCCGTGTGCACGGAGCGCGCCTAGGCCGCGCCGGGCCGGGCAACGACCAGGTACACGGCCGCGTTGTCGCGCAAGATCGCCCGAGGCGTGATGGCGTCCTCGAGCGTCATGCGCACGTTCATCGCCGTCGCCAGGGCCGGCACGAGGGCGCGCCCCACGAGGGGCACGGCCGCGAGGGCGTGCCGCAGGCCGAGGAGGCGAAACTGGGTCGTCCAAGCGAGCGGCCCCACGAGCGAGTCGGTGTGCTCGACGACGAAGCCCGACGACGCGAGCTGGCGCTCGAGCCCCTCGCGCGTCCACCGGTGAAAGTCGGTGGGGTGAGGGTGGTAGAGCCAGGTGCCGTGGGTCGACAGCAGGAGCCTGCCGCCCGGCTTCAGGAGGCGCCGCGCCTCGGCGAGGTAGGTGTCCACGTCCCACACGTGCTCGAGCACCTGGAAGGAGACCACGGCGTCGGCCGAGGCGTCCGGCAGCGGGACGGGCTCGCCGGGCGTGAGGATCACGTCGGCGTCGCCGCCGAGATCGCAGCCCACGTACGCAGCTCCCGCGGCGGTGAAGAGCGACGCGTACGGCTTGTCGCCGCAGCCGAGGTCGACCACGCGCGCGCCCGGCGCGAGGCGGAGCCGCGGAAGGTGCTCGCGGATCGAGCGCGCGAGCGCCCGGAGCACGTGCCGCTGGTGGTCCCAGAGCGGCGGATCGAGCCGCGCAGCGCCCTCGTCCATCAGGACGCGCGCTCCCATAGCGAGAGGAACTGGAGACCGTTCGTGGCGAGCCCCACGGGGCCGCGGTTGACGGCCATGGGGTGGAGGTGGATGCGCCGCGCGAAGCCGGCTCGCTCGAGCACCCGGTCCCACGTGAACCGCCGCTGGTAGTGGTAGTTGCTGGGCACGCCGAACTTGCGGTTGCCGATCTCGTCGAGGACGCCGAGCGCGAGCCACCCGAGCTTCGTGCGATAGGTATGATCTTTTATCAGGAAGAAGCGCGAGGTGCACCGCAAGATCTCTTGCAGGCTGGCCTCCGGATCCGGCGTGTGGTGCAGCACGTCGAAGGCCGAGGACACGTCGAATGAGCGGTCCTCGAATGGCAGCGTGACTCCGTCGTACATGACCGGCTCGATGAGCACGCGCTCGCGGCGGAGCACGTCGACGGGCACCACCTCGCGCGCCAGCCCCTTCGCCGCGATCTGCTGGGCGAAGAAGCCGTCGCCCGAGCCGAAGTCGAGCCACCGATCGACCGGCGCGAACAGCCGACACCAGGGGACGATCTCGTCCAGGATGCGTCGCCGATAGGGGTTCATCGGTGGCCCTCATAGCACGGCCCGCGCCGCGCGCGGCGTTCCACCGCGACGGAGAGTGGGGTACCTTGCGCGCCGAATGGTCCTGCTCGCCCTGCTGACGACGCTCGCCTTCGCGGCCTCGCTCGCGACGGCGACGCGTGTCCTGAAGGGCACCGCGGTCGGCGAGGACGACGAGGCCGCGGCGGCCGAGGCTGAGCCGCCCGAGCCTGCCGCGCTCGCTGCGCCTGCTGAGCCTGAGCCCGCGGAGACCGACGCGCCCGCGCAGAGCCCGGCCGAGCGCCTGGTCGCGACGATGGTCGTGCTGAACGCCCTGCTGGTGGGGCCCGTGTACGTGCTCGGCCTCGCGAACGTGCTCACCCGGGCGACGCTCGGCCGGACGGTCGTGGTGCTCTCGGTCGGGCTGCTGGGGTTCGCGTATCACCGCGGCCTGCGGCCGAAGGCGCTCGCGCGCGCGTGGCTCGACTGCCTGCTCCTGCCGCTCCGGGCGGCCTGGGCCACGGTCCGCACGGCCAGCTTCACCTCGATCGGGTTCGCGTTCGCCGTGTGGTTTCTCGTGTGGACCGCGATCGCCGTCGTCCACGCGCCCACGTGGCGCGACTGGGACGGCCCCTGGTACCACGAGTCGATGGTGGGGTTTACCCTACAAAACCACGGGTTTTCCATCGTCCCGCTGCCCGAGTACCTCCAGAAGATAAACGGGTATCAGCGCCTCGGTGAGATGTCCCAGCTCTGGTTCGCCATGTGGGCGGGGAGGCCGATGGTCGAGGCGTCGAACCTCTTCTACTCGCCCATCCTCGTGGGCTCGGTCTACCTGCTCACTCGCCGCTACACGCGTGACCGCGTGACCGCGATCGCATGGTCCATCGCGTTCCTGCTCGTCCCGGGCAACGCGCGCCTCCTCCAGAGCACCATGGTCGACCCCCACGCGGCGGCGCTCTTCGTGGCGGCGGCGTTCTACGCGACCGAGGAGCGGCTGACCCTCCGCACCGCGTGGCTCGCGATCGTCGCGCTCACGATGGCGGTGGGCGCGAAGACCTTCCTGCTCATTCCCGGCTTCTTCCTCGCCCTGCTCTTCCTCGCGAGGCTCATCGCCAATCGCCGCGAGCTCGGCGGCAAGGCCACGGCGGGCACGATCGCCCTCGGCAGCACGCTGCTCATTGGCATGGTGTGCGAGACGCACCTGCGCAACTACATCTATTTCAGGAACCCGGTGTGGCCCGACCTCTCGGTCGACGTGCCCTCCCTCGGGATTCACTGGAAGGGCATGGCGGTCTTGTTCGACCCGGACCTGCCCACGACCCAGCGCGTCAACGCGAACGTCGACGCCAGCGATCTGTACGAGAAGATCATCGCGCCCCCGTGGTCCAACACCTGGGGCGATCACTCCTGGCAGATCGCCGACTACGGCCCCGGCGTAAGCTGGTTCGCCCTCCCCGTGGGCCTCTTGGTGTGCGTCGTCGTCGCGCTCGTGCTCCTCCGAGACCTCGTCTGGAGGCTCCGAAAGCGCCCGGTGAACGACGCGCGCGCGACGCGGACCCGCCTCGCGGCGATGCTCGCGGTGCCCGTCCTCTTCGCGTACGCCGCCTCGCCCGCGGTGTACATCGGCCGGTACCACACGGCGCTCGTGGGGCTCTTGTTCGGGCTGCTCGCGTGGGTGGGCTCGCACGCGCGCTTCCGACGTTTCTCGGAGGGGCTGCCGCTCATGCTCCAGCTCACCGCGATCATGATGACGCTGTGGACCCCCGCGGCGCGCCGATACTGGCTCACCACCGACCAGATGAAGGAGCTCTGGCGCACGCCCTCCGCCGAGCGCGAGGTGGCCGAGCGCCTCGGCGCGCCCCTCCACGAGGCCACCGGCCTCGCGCGCGAGGCCGAGATCCACGCGGGCGACGTGGTCGGCTTCGACGGGTTGCACTTCGTCTCGCTCCTCTGGAACAACCAGTACTCGAACTACGTCGCGTGGCTCGGCGCCGAGCGGGACCCCCTCGGGAAGGCCGAGGCGATCGGCGCAAAGTGGGTGTGCGCGGGCAGGGGCACGGTGCTGGGGAGGCAGGTCGCCGGTAACCCGCGGTGGGTGCTCGTCGGGTGGCTCGAGGCCGAGCGCTTCTCCGTGGTGTACCGGCGGCGCTGAGGCGGGCGCGACTTCCACGTTTCGGTTCCCGAAACAGGCGAACGCGACTATGGTCCGCTCGCTTTTCGCCGTGGAAACTCCGCCAGACCCAGAACAGCCGCTCGAGCTCTCGGTCGTCATCCCTTGCCTGAACGAGGAGAAGACGATCACGTTCTGCATCGAGAAGGCGCTGCGGGCGATGAAGGAGCACGACATCCGCGGCGAGGTGCTCGTCAGCGACAACGGCAGCACCGACGGCAGCATCGCGATCTCGCGGGCGGCGGGCGCGCGCGTGGTCGCGTGCCCCACGCCCGGGTACGGGGCCGCCGTGAAGTACGGGTTCGAGAACGCCTGGGGCGCGTACGTGCTCATGGGCGACGCCGACGACTCCTACGACTTCTCCGAGCTGCCGCGGTTCATCGACAAGGCCCGCGAGGGCCACGACTACGTCATGGGCACCCGCCTCCGCGGCACCATCATGCCGGGCGCCATGCCCTTCCTGAACCGGCACCTCGGCACGCCGGTGCTCACGCGCATTCTGAACTGGCTGTTCGACACGCGCATCACCGACTGCAACTCCGGCATGCGGTGCATGAAGCGCGAGATGGTGCTCGGCCTCGGGCTCATCTCTCCGGGCATGGAGTTCGCTTCGGAGCTCATCGTGAAGGCCGCGAAGGCCGGCGTGAACATCGTGGAGGTGCCCATCACCCTCCACAAGGACAAGCGCGACAGGCCCCCGCACCTGCGCCCCTGGCGCGACGGCTGGCGCCACCTGCGCCTTCTTCTTTGGTACGCCCCCAACAAGACCATGACCCAGCCGGGCCTCGTGCTCCTCGGCGTGGGCCTCGCGCTGGTGGTGAGTCAGCTGTTCGGTCCGTTCACCCTTGGCGGCGTGCGGTTCGATTTTCACTTCATGATCCTGGGGCTCACGCTGAGCCAGCTCGGCCTCTCGGCCACGTCCATGGGCGTGGCGATTTACGCGGTCATGCCGGAGCCGAAGCGCCACTCGCCCCTCGTCGACTGGCTCACGTTCGACAAGGGCGTGGTGCTCGGCGCGGCGCTGTTCCTCGCGGGCCTCGCCTGCGATGGCTACGTCCTCGGCCACTGGCTGGCGACCCACCGCGGCGAGATCACGCCAGGCCTCACCCGGCTCACGCTCGCGGGCATCTTGCTCATGGCGATGGGCTTTCAGTGCATTCTGGCGGGGCTCCTCATGGGGAGCGCGCTGACGGCCCAGGCTGGCCACAAGGCGCGTGCCGCGCGCGGTGATGACTGATCCCCTCCGCCCGCCGATGGCGCTCTTGTGGCCCATCTCGGCGTGCATCCTCTACGTCGCGGTCGCGATTGTGTCGCGCCTCCGCCTCCCGAGCCGCGGAGAGCGCATCGTGGCGGTCGCGCTCGTCGCGAACGTCGTCGCCGTAGCCCCGATCTTCCTGCTCGGGGCCGCCAACGCCCTCACTCGCACCTCGCTGGGCGTGGCGATCATCGTGATCACGGCCGCGACGACCCTCGCGGCCAACGGCCTCCGCAAGGAGGGCGTCGCGCTCGCGAAGGAGCTCGTGGCGGTGCCTGTCGCCGTGTTCCGCGAGGCGCTGAAGCAGAACGCGCCGGTCGCGCTCGTCGCGCTCGCGACCGCCGGGTACGGGCTCTTCTCGATGTACGCGGCGTACTGGGCCCCTACGTGGCGCAGCTTCGACTCGATTTGGTACCACGAGCCCATCGTGGGCTTCACGATCCAGAACCGCGGCTTCGCCTGGGTGTCGGTCCCGGTCGAGCTCGAGGTCGTGAACGCGAACCCCCGCGCCAGCGAAATGCTGCAGGTGCTCTTCGCGCTCTACGGCGGGCGCCGGGTCGTCGAGCTGCCCGCGAGCTTGGCGTTCCTCGGCGCGGGGCCCGCGCTCTACGCGCTGCTCGGGCGCGTAAGCTCACGCGTCGATCAGCGCGTCGGCTTCGCGACGGCGATCCTGCTCGTCCCCGCGTTCTTCATCCAGCTCGGCACCACCTACATCGACACACACGTCTTCGCGCTCCTCGTGGCGGCGTGGGTCTTCGCCTCGACGCGCGAGCTCACGCGCGCGCACCTCTGGCTCGTCGCCGTCGCCATGTGCCTCGCGATGGGCGCCAAGGCCACGATGTACCTGCCCGGTGGCCTCACCATGGCGGGGGTCGCCGCCCGCTACGCGTACGAGCGGCCCTCGCGAGCGCGGGGCGCCGCGGAGAGCGCGCTCGCCCTCACCGGCTCGCTCGCCCTCGCCGCCCACACCCTCACACGGAACTGGATCCACTACCGAAATCCGGTGTTCCCGATCCCCCTCTCCGTGCCGTCGTTGGGTATCGATTGGGCCGGGCTCGGCAAGCCCTTCGAAGACGAGGCCGTACTCGAACCCTTCGCGGACGTGTGGAAGAACGCGCTGGCGCAGCCGCTCGGCGACGGCCGATACAACTATCCGTTCTTCGTCTTGCCCCACACGGCGAGGGAGGCGGCGTCCGCCTACAACTACGGCTACGCGGTCGCGTACGTGCTCGTGCCCTTCGGCTGCGTCGCGCTGCTCTTCCTCGGTATGCGTCTCGCGCTGTCCCCGGCGCTCGGCCTCCCCGCCCACCGCCTCCGCGGCTCGGTCCTCCTCCTCTTCGCGGGCGTCGTGGCGGGCGCGCATTGGCATACGCTCCACTACCTCCACCTCGCGCGCTACCACGGCGTCCTCCTCGTGCTGCTGGCGGCGGCGATCGGCGCGGCGACGGAGGCGCTGGGCGCCACTCGCTGGGGCGCGGCGCTGTCGGGGGGCGCCTGCCTCCTCGCCGTGGTCACGCTGCACCTCGAGAAGCCTCGCTGCTACCTCCTCCCCACGGACGTGCAGGACATGGCCGAGGTGCCCTACCCCGACCGCGAGGTGGCGCCGGAGCACGGCGCTCCCACCACGCTCACGGGCGGGCGCATTCGCGCGCTCGACTTCGGCCCTGGCTCGATCGTCGCCTACACCGACGGCCTCCAGGCGATAGCGCCGCTGTGGAACGACTCGTATTCGAACGAGGTGGTCTACGTGCGGGAGGCGCGCGCCATGCTTCCCGCGCTCGAGGCGAGCGGCGCCGGCCACTTCGTGTGCGGGAGCAACTGCTGGGACCACCAAGACGTGCGCCGCGCGTGGCGAATGGTGGGCCCTTTCTTCTCGTTCAGCACGACCACCTCACTGTACGCCCGGCCCGCCCCTTCGGCAGATTCGGGCGGCGGACTTCGCGTGGGGCGTCGCCTCGGGTACGGTGGCCCCCCATGACCCGCGAGACCGCAGCGGCCCAGGCGACGGACGCCACGAGCGAGCGACCGGCGCCGCAGGGGCCCGCCTCGTTCCTCGTGTCCGCGGCGGTGCTCGCGGTCGCCCTCTTCGCGGGTGAACAAGCCTATCGGCGCTCGCCGCTCCCCGCAGCGATCGTCCCCACCGACACCTACCAGACCAAGGTCGCCGACTACGCCCGAGGCGGCGGCGCCGACGTCGTGGTCGTCGGCAGCTCGCGGGTGTACCACGGGGCCAACACCCCGCTGCTGAGTCGGCTCGCCACGCAGGCGGTCGGCCACCCGGTGTCGGTCTACAACTTCGGTGTGCCTGCGGGCGATCTGCCGGGCTACCTGCTCACCGTCGAGGACGTGCTCCGGCCCGGCCTGAAGCGCCCCGCCCTGTTCGTGTTCGGCATGAGCCCCATCGAGTGGACGTGCTGCCCCACGACCAGCGTGCCCTCCTCGGCCAAGTGGATCTCCGCCGTGCGCCCGCGCCACGCTCTGGGCCTTTTTTTCGCGGCGAGCGACGCGGAGGAGGCCTTCACCGACCTCACCGTGGGCATGTTTCAGAGCTACGGCGCGCGCACCCACGTGCTCAACCAGGTGCTCCGCGGAGTGGCGCCGCAGGGCTACGCCGACCCCGGTCGTCAGGGCTGGGTGAGCTTCGGCGGGTCGGTCGACCCGTACACCCAGAACGTCCGCGCCACCGGGCGCGCCGAGGCCTATCGCCCGAACTTCTACGCGCCCAAACACTTCGACCGCGGCGGGTCGATGCGTTACTTCTCGCGCGCGCTCGCCCGCCTCGAGGGCGCGGGCGTGAAGGTGGCGATCGTGGGCACTCCGCAGGCGAGGCAGCTCGACCGCAACAACGACGCCGCGGGGTATTACCCCGAGTACGTCGCGACCCTCGAGGCCGAGGCCCGCGCGCACGGCACCGAGCTCGTGAACTTCAACGATTTTCCCGGCCTGGTGAACTCCGACTTCGGCGACGGCGATCACCTGCTCGAGGGAGGCTCGGTGAAGTTCTCGCGCGCCCTCTCGGAGCGCGTGATCGTCCCCTCACTCCGCGGCGAGCGCCCCCTCCCGCTCCCCGCGAAGTAGCCCTCAGGGGACCCTCACGCCTTCGCGCGCGGCTCGGCCACCACGTACTCGTCGAGGAGGTTCGACGCGAAGTCGGCGAGCAGGCCGTCGGTGACGCGCAGTCTCCGAGACATCTCGCGCGCGATGTTCAGCACGATGAGCGTGTAGGCCTTCAGGTCGTAGCGGTAGAGGGCGTCCATGTCCTCCGACGAGACCCGGAGGAGGCGAGCCTGGCCGAGCGAGCGCACGCTGGCCGAGCGCGGCTGGAGGTCGATGATCGACATCTCGCCGAACGCGTCGTTCGGCCCGAAGATCGCCACGCGGGTGTCGCGGCCGCGGCGGCTCTTCTTCATGACCTCCATCTCGCCCTCGAGGACCACGTAGAGCTCCCTGCCGTGTTCGCCCTCGCGGAAGATGACGTCGCCCGGGTGGACCCGCAGCGTCTTCAGCGTGCCGCACAGGTGCTCGAGCACGTCGTCGGGGAGCGCGCCGAAGAGGCCTATCTCGCGAAGCTGGGCGGGGGTGACGGGAGCGTCGACGCGTGGCGCGACGAGCATGCGTGAAGACGAGCGGTCGGTCACGGGCTTCCTTTCGACATCAGGCGCTCGGGCCGAGCACCTTGGTGAACACGAGGCGCTTCCGGTCGCGACCCGCGTAATCGTCAATCGCCTCGGTCTCCCAGCCGACGGCCTCGTGGAACCGAATCGAGCCCTCGTTTCCGAGGGTGGTGATGGCCTTCATGCGCTCGCACTCGGCCCGCCGGCAGCGCTCGGTGAACTCGGCGTACAGCACGCGCCCGACCCCACGGCGGCGGTAGTCGGGGTGAATGCCCACGAGGTGGACATAGCCGGTGCGCACGGGTCGATGCGCGATGAAGCCGAGCAAGAAGCCAATCATCTTGTTGTCTTCCTCCACGATGAGGGCGTGGTCGCCGAGCTCGTAGAAGAAGATGGGGTGGGCGAACGTCCCGATGGGCCCCCCCCACCAGCGATCGATCACCTCGACGATCTCGTCGAAGTACGCCTTGGTGATCTCGCGCGTCTGCATCACGCACAGGTTCGACCCATTCACTGCGCGACGCAAGGCCGAGCGACCCACGCAGAAACTGCGCCTCGCGCGTGCGCGCGCCACGCCGCGCTTGACGCAGCGGTCGCGGGCTGCGAACCACGGGACATGAGCCGTGCGCGCGTGCGAGTCGCCCCGTCGATCCTCTCTGCCGACTTCGCCCGCCTGGGCGAGGAGGTCCGGGCGCTCGAGGCGGCCGGCGCCGACTGGATCCACGTGGACGTGATGGACGGGCGCTTCGTCCCCAACATCACGCTCGGCCCACCCGTCGTGGCGGCGCTCCGCAAGGTGACGAGGCTGCCGCTCGACTGCCACCTCATGATCGTGGAGCCCGAACGCTACGTGGAGGCCTTCGCCGAGGCAGGAGCCGACACGATCTCGGTGCACGCTGAGGCGAGCACCCACCTCCATCGCACTCTGTCGCACATACGCTCCCTGGGGAAGCGCGCGGGCGTCGTGCTGAACCCCAGCACCGACGAGCACGCGCTACGCTACGTCCTCGAGGTGACCGATCTCGTGCTGGTGATGACCGTGAACCCGGGCTTCGGCGGGCAGAGCTTCATCGAGCCGGCGCTGCCAAAGATCGAGCGCGTGCGCCGGCTCATCGACGCGCAGGGCCTCGCGATCGACCTCGAGGTCGACGGCGGGGTGCACCGCGGCAACGCCCAGCGAGTGGTCGACGCGGGCGCGGACGTGCTCGTGGCGGGCAACGCCGTCTTCTCCGCGCCGAGCTACGCCGAGGCGATCGCCGCGCTCCGGAGCCCGGCATGAGCCGCGCCGCGGGTAGGGCTCGGTGGTGGGCCTGCCTCGCGGCCGCCTCGTGGGCGGGCCTCGCGGGGTGCGATGGGCCGCGGGTCCCCGCGCTGACCCCCCGCGCCACGCCGCCGGCTGCGGTGCCGAGCGCCGATCCCGCGGTCCCGCCGGCCGGCGCCGCGCGCGCGGGCACACCGGGCCCCTCCCCACAGGAGAAGCGGATCGCGGCCATTTTGCGACGCGCCAGCGAGGCGCGCGGGCTCGCGGCGCTTCGCCCGGTGCCAGGCGTGGTGCTCGAGCGCACCGAGCTCGTCGCCGCCGTGCGCCGGAAGGCGAACGACGAATATCCGCCCGCGGCGCTCGAGCGCGACGCGCGCGTCGTGGAGCTCATGGGCTTCGCGCCGACGCCCTTCGACTACCTGAAGGAGCTGTCGGCCCTGCTCGAGGCGCAGCTCGACGGCTTCTACGAGCCGAAGACGGGCACGATGTACGTGGCCGCCGACCTCACGGGCGACACGGCGCAGCTCGCGCTCTCCCACGAGCTCGTCCACGCCCTCCAAGACCAGCACTTCGACCTCAAGAAGCGCTCCGGCTACCACCCCGGGATGAGCGATCAGGTCATGGCCGGGAGCCTCCTGGCCGAGGGCGACGCCACGAGCGCGATGCTCGACGTGATGATGCGCCCGCAGGGTCAGACCGCGCTCGACCTGCCCGAGGCCATGTTCACGAACATGCTCATGAACGCCATGAACGTCGGCGAGGCCGCGAACGCGCCGCGTTTTCTGCGCAGCACCCTCGTTTTTCCCTATGTCGAGGGCACGTTGTTCGTGCACGCGCTCCGTCGCGAGGGTGGGTTCGCGCGGGTCGACGAGGCCTGGAGGAGCCTGCCCACGTCGACCGAACAGGTGCTCCACCCGGCGAAGTGGGCGTCCCACGAGCCGGCGTTGGTCGTGCCCGCGCCCACCGCCACGGCGCTCGGCCCCGGGTTCGCCCGCGTCGACGAGGACACGACCGGCGAGGGCGGGCTGCTCATCGCGTTCGAGGAGTGGGCGCGCCCGGCCGACGCGCGCGCCGCGGCCGCGGGCTGGGGTGGCGATCGCACCGGCGTGTTCTCGCGGGGCGCCGAGTGGGCGAACGCCGAGCTCGTCGTGTACGACAAAGACGGCCCCGCGGGCGACGGCTTCGCGAAGCGGGCCTTCGAGAAAATGAAGCCTGGAATCGCGGGGATCGCCGGCCCGGGCGGCTCGGCCGGACGGATCGGCGCGAACGACGCGAGCTTCGTGTGCGTCGAGCGGCCGGCGCTCGGGCCCCTCGCGCTCGCGCGACGCGGGCGCGCCCTCGCGCTCCTCGCGGGGCCGGCAGAGCGCAGCGTCTCGGCCGTGTGGACGCCGAAGGCCACGTGCGCCTCGACCCGAAAGTGGGCCGACGAGGTGCTGGCGCAGGGCGCGACGGTCAGGTGAGGCTCACGTGAGCTCGGCCGCGGCCCGGCGCAAGAGCTCGAGGCCACAGCGCGCCGCGTACGCCTGGACGTGCTCGCGATCGTGCGCGAAGGACCGGTGCTCGACCCGGGTCTCGCGCGCCGTCGACACCGCGAGGTAGACCGTGCCCACGGGCTTCTCGACCGAGCCGCCCCCCGGCCCGGCGACGCCCGTGATCGCGAGGCCGACGTCGGCGCCCGCCCGGAGGCGCACGCCCTCGGCCATCTCGCGCGCGACCTCCGGGCTGACGGCGCCGTGCGCGGCCAGCGTGTCAGGCGAGACGCCCGCGAACGTGGTCTTCGCGGAGTTGGCGTACGTCACGGCGCCCGCGAGAAAATACGCGCTCGCGCCCGCCCCCCGCGTGAGGAGGTGCGCCACGAGCCCACCGGTGCAGCTCTCGGCGAGCGCCATCGTCAGGTGCCGGTCGACGAACGCCCGCGCGACCACCTCGGCGAACGCGCCGCGCCCCTCGCCCCACACGGCCTCACCGAGCCGCTCGCGGACCTCGGCCGCCGCGGCCTCGGCGAGCGCCCGCGCCTCGACGGCGGCGTCGGCGCGCGCGTGGACCTTCACCTCCACCTCGGGGAAGTGCGCCCGGTACCCGAGGGTGACGCCGGGGTAGCCCGCCTCGATCCCCGCGAGCCGCTCGCCGATGACGCTCTCCGCCATGCCGAACGTCCGCAGGCTGATCTGGTGGGTGTCCGCCGGGGCGAGGGCGCGGACGCGGGGGATCACCTCGACCTCGAACATGCGCTCCATCTCGCTCGGCACCCCGGGCATGAAGAAGAAGCGGCACCCGTCGAGCACGATCCCGAAGCCCGCGGCGCTGCCCACGGGGTTCGCCAGCACCTCGGCCCCTTCCGGAAAATCTGCTTGTTTTTCGTTCGTTTGGCTCATTGTGCGACCGAGCCTCGTGAAGCGCGCGCGCATGTGCGCGAGGGACGCCTCGTCGCGCACGAGCCCAACCCCGAGGGCTGTCGCCGCGCACTCGGTGGTGAGGTCGTCCGTGGTCGGGCCGAGCCCCCCCGTCACGACGACGAGCTCGAACCCGGCCGCCATGCGCTTCAGCGCGCCGACCACGCGCGTCCGGTCGTCGGGGATCACGAGGTGCTCGCCCACCTCGAAGCCGAGCTCGGTCAGCCGCTCGGAGAGCCAGGCGGCGTTGCCGTTCACGAGCTCGCCGCGGGTGAGCTCGGTGCCGATGGTCAAGACTGCGCACGTCATAGGGGGCCCTCTCGGTGAGCCCGGAGGTTTGTGCCCGGCGGGGCGCCACGGCAAGCCCTACCTGATGTCGCGGACGTCGCGGATGTCGCAGCCGTCGACCGCACCGGTCATCGCCCGCGTGCGGCGTCGTAGGCACAGCGAACCCCCGCGTCGTCGCGGGCGTCGGGGCCGACGTCGCGCGAGGCCCACGTACGCAGCTCGGTGGCGAGCGACGTGGCGAACGAGCCGCCGCGGAGGCGCGGCTGGCCGCTCGGAGTCTCGACCCACTCGGCCACGTTCCCCGCCAGGTCGTGCACGCCGAGGTCGCTGTCCCCGTCGACGTGCGCGCCCACGGTGTCGGGGCCCTCGCCGCCCGTGGCGCACGGGCCCCGCGCGGTGCCCCACGCGCCCCGCCGGCACACCGCGCCGGTGTCGCCCCACGGGTACCTACGCGGCCGGGCGCCGCCGGCCGCCACGAGCCACTCGTCGTCGGTGGGGAGACGCCCGCCCTTCGCCGCGCAGTGCGCCCGCGCGGTGGCGAGATCGAGCCCGCCCATCGCCCGCCCAGGATCGCCGGCCCTGTAGAGCGCAGGGCGCGGCATGAGGCAGGTCGGGCAGGTGAGCTCGTCCACCTGCGCTTCGAAGGCGTCGATCCAAAAAGGTGCGGTATGCACGCGCCTCGGGGCGACCCGGCCCTCGGCCTCCCAGTCGGAGGGGCCCACGAGCACGTCGGTCTCGGGGATGGCCACGCGGCGAGGCGCCCCCACGCAGCCCCTCGGGCCGCGCGTGAGCGGCGTGGGGCACGGCAGCCCGGACGGCGCGTCGCCGCCACCGCACGCGCCGGTCGGCGCCACGCAGCAGCGCGCGGCGCGTGGGAAGAAGCCACCGCCGCACGAGGCGCCGGGAGCCGGGGAGTGCCCCACCGCGACCACTACGGCGAGCCCGATGCCCACGAGCGACACGACGCCCACGGCGACGAGGCGCGCGCGCTGCGAGGGCGCGGTCACGCCTGGTCGCGCACGCCGACGCGCAGCTCTCCGATGCCGTCGATGGCCACCACGAGCTCGTCGCCCGCGGCCAGCGGCCCTACCCCCTCGGGCGTGCCCGTCACCAGCAGATCGCCGGGCTCGAGGGTCATGACGTGGCTCATGGCGCTGAGCAGCGTGGCCACCGAGAACACCATCTGCGACGTGCGCCCCGACTGGCGGAGCGCGCCGGAGACGAGGCAGCGCACGGCGAGGTCGGACGGATCGAGCTCGGTCTCGAGCCACGGCCCGGTAGGGCAGAACGTGTCGAAGCCCTTCGCCCGGGTGAACTGCACGTCCTTCCGCTGGAGGTCGCGGGCGGTCACGTCGCACACGCACGTGTACCCGAACACGTACCCCAGCGCTTCCTCGGGTGACACGCGCCGCGCGCGCCGCCCGACGACCACCCCGAGCTCGGCCTCGTGCTCCACCCGCTCGCTCGCGCGCGGCCGCACGATCTGCTCGCCCGGCCCGATGATGGCGCTCGGGGGCTTGAGGAAGAGCAGCGGCTCCTTCGGCACCTCGTTGCCCAGCTCCTTCGCGTGCGCCGCGTAGTTTCGGCCCACGCACACGACCTTGGAGGGTCGGACCGGCGCCCGAAGCTCGGTCGGGAGCCAGCGCACGCGCCGCTCGCCGAGGAGGCCTCCCTCGAACGGCGACCCGTCGAAAGCCGTCGCCCAGGCGTCGTCGTCGAGCCGATAGAACGAGGGGCCACTTCCTTGATCGAGCACCGCGACGCGCATCGCCACGGTGTACCAAATCGCGCGCCCGAGGACACGCGCGGCTGGTCCCAAGGCGCCTCGCGCCCTACGTGAGGGCCGCCGCGGTCGACGAGGGTTGCCTTCCCCGCGTCGTCCGTGCGCAAAGTGGCGCGCGATGGGGCGGGGCGGGGTGGCCCGCTCGCCTCGCTGCCCGCCTGCCAGGAGCCTCCCGTGCCGACCTTGAGCCTCGCGTTCTCGCCCGACAGCGACGACATCTTCATGTTCCTGCCGCTGCTCCGCGGCGACGTCGACACGGAGGGGGTGACCTTCCGGCACACGCGAGCCGACACGGAAACCCTCAATGATCTCGCTGCAAAGGGCGAGGTCGACGTGCTCGCGCTCAGCGTCGCCACCTACGCCCGCCTCTCGGGCACCTACGCCCTCATGCGGAGCGGCGCGTCCGTCGGTCGGGGCTACGGCCCGGTGCTCGTGTCGCGGGAGGGCGGGGCGCTCGAGGCGTACCGCGGCAAGCGCATCGGCATCCCCGGCCACGGCACCACCGCGGCCATGGTGCTGCGGCTGCTCCTGCCCGAGTTCGAGCCGGTCGTCGTCCCCATCGCCCCGTACGCTCGCTCGTTCGAGGCCCTCCGCGCGGGCGAGGTCGACGCGGCGGTGCTCATCCACGAGGGTCGCCTGCTCTACGAAGCGGAGGGCTTCCCCCTCGTGCGCGACCTCGGCGAGGGGTTCGCCGCGCTCACGGGCCTGCCGCTCGCCCTTGGCGGAAACGCGGTGCGCCGCGGCCTCGGGCCCGAGACGATGAAGCGCGTCGCGAGGCTCTGCAAACGGTCCATCGCGTGGGCGCTCGAGCACCGCGAGGCGATGATGGACGCCCTGCTCGCCGACGAGTCGCGAGGCGATCTCGCGCTCGACCGCGGCCTCCTCGACCGCTACCTCACGATGTACGCCAACGCCGACACGCTCGAGGCGCCAGACGACGTGCGCCTCGGGATCGTGGAGCTCTTCAAGCGCGCCCACGCGGCGGGGCTGCTCGCCTCGGTCCCCGAGGTCACGTTCGCCGAGGATGGCGGTCAGGGCTGAACGTGCGTCACGCTGGCGCCGTGTGCAGCCAGATCTTGCGCCCCTGCCCGCGGGCCGTACACTGCCTTCGGGGGCTGCCCGTGTGTCTGGCTTGTCGAGCAGGAGTTCCATGATCCGTCGCTTTCGCTTCGCCTCCGCGCTGTCCGCGTCGTTCGTCGTGGGCACCTTGGCGGCGCTGCCTGCCTGCTCGTCGCACCCCGCCGAGGGGTCGCCCGAGCTCGGTACGAGCACGCACGGCATCCAGGGCGGCACCCTCGACTCCAGCAACGAGTACACGTTCAACGTGGGCCTGTGCCTGGGCGGCCGCGGAAACTGCCGCTCCGTGTGCTCCGGCACCCTCATCACGCCGAACCTCGTGCTGACGGCGCGCCATTGCGTCGACGACTCCCCCGACAAGGTCGACTGCTCCAGCGGCGAGGTCTTTGGCGGTCAGGTCATCGCGACCAACCAGATGTTCGTGACCACCCACAACCAGATGACCGGCCAGAGCACCCAGGGCTGGCACTCGGTCAAGCAGGTCCTTCGGCCGCCGGTGAACCTCCCCTGTGGCGCCGACATCGCGCTGCTCGTGCTGAACGATCGCGCCACCGAGGCCAAAATCGCGATCCCCGCGGTGCAGTCGGCCGTGTGGGATCGGGCCCGCTACGGCTCCGTCATGCAGGCCATCGGCTACGGCAGAACGTCGTTCGCCAACAACGACGCGGGCACCCGCCGCTACCGGCCGAACGTGCCCATCCTTTGCATTCCGGGCTCGCCGAACAACAACTACCGGGAGGCCTGCCCGACGGGGATCTCGGAGAACGAGTTCGTGGGCGGCGATGGCGTGTGCCCCGGCGACTCGGGGTCGGGCGCGATGGACCAGGCGTCGCTCGCGACAGCAACCCCGATCGCCCTCGGCGTCGTCGTGCGCACGGGTCAGGACGGCAGCGACTGCCAGGACAGCTTGCTCACCCGCACCGACGTCTGGCGCGATTTCATCATCGCGGGCGCGCGCACGGCGTCGGCCAACTGGTCGCTCTACCCCGAGCCCAGCTGGACCACCTTCGTCGCGCCGCCCCCTCTGCCGCCGCGCCCGAGCGGCCCCACGACTCCCAAGCCGCTCGGCGAGGCCTGCAAGCTCCTCGTCGACTGCGAGTCTCGGCTCTGCAAGAACCGCCCGGACGACGGCTCTCTCGTCTGCTCGCAGGCGTGCAGCCCCTCGAAGGAGTGCCCCGCCGGCTACGAGTGCGTGGACAAGCTCTGCTTCACGCCCACCCCGCCAGAGCCCCAGCCCACGCCCGCGCCGGCCGCGCCCGCCCCCGCGCAGCCTCCGGCCGCGGAGGCTCCCGCCACGGTCACCACGACCACCTCGGGCTGCTCGGCCGCGCCCGACCCCACGAAGCCCGTCCCTTGGCGCGCCGTCGCGGGCCTCGCCGCCGCGCTGGGCCTCACCCTGCTCCGCCGTCGGCGCCGCCCCTGAGCGTGACGCGCGGCCTCTCCCGACGCGGCGCGCTCGTCGGCGCGCTCGCGCTGGGGGTGGGCTGCGCTCGCTCTACGCAAGCGACCCGTGGCTCGGACGCGGGCGCCGCGCCCCGCGTCGTCTCGCTCGGACCCGCCACCACGGAGGCGCTCTTCGCGATCGGCGCGGGGTCCCGGGTGGTCGGGCGCTCGCGGTTCTGCGACAAGCCCCCCGAGGCGCGGGCGCTCCCGTCGATCGGCGGCCTCACCGACCCGAACCTGGAGGCCATCCTCGCCTTGCGGCCGACCCTCGTGGTGGGCGTGCGAGGGCCCGCGGGCGCCGCGCTCGTCGCCGCGCTCGAGGCGCGTGGCGTGCAGACGTACGTGCCCGAGGCCGAGTCGAAGAGCCAAATTGTCGAGCTCATTCATGAACTTGGGGCTCGCACGGGGTGCACACAGGGGGCCACGACCGTGGTCGCAGCGCTAGAGCGGACGCTGGCCGAGGTGCGCGCGTCGGTGGCGGGGCGCGCCCACCCGAGGGTGCTGCTCTTGTTCGGGCGCACGCCGCTCGTGGCCGCGGGCTCGCGCAGCTTCCCCGACGAGATGCTGGCGCTCGCCGGCCTCGACAACGCGTGCTCCTCGCGCGAGCGCTACCCCACGATCGAGCTCGAGCGGGTGCTCGCGATGGATCCTGACGTGGTCCTCGACGCGTCGATGGAGGGCGACGACGCCAGCTACTTCTCGGGCGCGGGCTGGCGGCGCGCGCGCGCCGTGCGCGAGCGGCGCGTCCTGCGCGTGACGGACGTGGACGTGCTCCGGCCGGGTCCGTCCCTGGCGAACGGGGTTGCGACGCTCGCACGAATGGTGCACGGAACGACCGCGGGCGCAGGCAACGCGGGGAAGGGGCCAACGTAGCCGTGGCGATCAAGGTTCGCATCGACCAGCGGATGGTGCAGCTCGGCCTCGCCGACTCGCGCACCCGCGCGCAGGCCCTCTTGCTCGCGGGCGTGGTCGAGGTGCGCGGCCAACGCGTCGACAAGGCGGGCACCCTCGTCCCCGCCGACGCGGAGGTGCGGGTCCGCGGGGCCGATCACCCGTTCGTCTCGCGCGGCGGGGTGAAGCTCGAGGGCGCGCTCGCGACGCTCGGGGTCGACGTGACGGGCCTCCGCTGCCTCGACCTCGGCGCGTCCACGGGAGGCTTCACCGACTGCCTCCTCCAGCGCGGCGCCGCGCGCGTGGTCGCGGTCGACGTGGGGTACGGCCAGCTCGCCCAGAAGCTGCGCGACGATCCGCGCGTGGACGTGCACGAGCGCACGAACGCACGCTCGCTCACGGCCGCCCTCGTGGGGGGCGAGGTCGACCTCACCGTGGTCGACGCGTCCTTCATCGGCCTCGGCAAGCTGATGCCCGCCATCGCGCTCTGCACCCGCGCGGGGGGTCAGCTCGTGGCGCTCGTGAAGCCACAGTTCGAGGTGGGCCGCGCGGAGGCCTCGCGGGGTCGCGGGGTCGTGCGCGATCCCAGCGCGCGGAGCCGCGCCATCGCCGGCGCCTCGGACGACGTGAGCGCCGCGGGGTTCGAGCTGCTCGGCACGTGCGACTGCGCCATTCGTGGCCCGAAGGGCAACCTCGAGGCGTTCGTCCATGCGCGCCGGACTGGGGCCGTCATGGGCGGCGGGTGAACCGGGGCTGAGCGCGACCAGTTACTTCTCGCCAACAACGCGAACGCGAACGCGCAGCGGGCGCGCAGCGGCGCCCCTTGCGGGTGGCTCGGCCACGCGCGAGGCACCGGCGGCGAGCTCACAGTCGTCACCCCGTCGACGCGAGCGCGCCCTCTGCCGCGCGCAGGGAGCGCGAGCTTCCGCTAGATCGTTTCCGCCCATCGCGCGTAGCCGCTCCATGCGCCACCGTGCCCCTCGGGCCCTCCTCACGGCCGCCACGCTCGGACTGAGCCTCGCCCTCGGCGCCCACGCAGCAGCCTGCGCGCCAAGCCCCGATCCGGTGGTGTCTGGTCGACCCCCTCCGGACAGCTCGCCGCTTCAGCGCGCCGAGTCCCTCGACCGCCGCGCGAGCGCACTGGAGCTCGAAGCCACGCACCTCACGCTCGAGGCCACGGCGCTGTCGCGGCGCGCCTCCTCGCTCCGCGTGCAGGCTTCGTCGTGGGGCGAAGAGCGCGCCCGGCTGCTGGCCCTCGCCACGAGCATCGAGAGTGACTCGGCCTCGCTGCGCGCCGCCGCGACCGCCGCCCGCGGGCCGCGACGCCGGCCCGCGCGCGCGGCGCCGCCCGTCGATTACGGCCGCGCGAGCGAGGCGAAGAGGAGCGCTGCTCGGCGCGGGGGCGCGCCGGCCTCCAACCGCGGTGAGAGGGAGAGGGGGCGGCCGCGACCGCTTGCGTCGATTACGGACCGCGTATGCCGCCGTCTCGCGAAAGGGCTCGGGAAATCCGGGTGCCCCCAGCGGTAAGTGGGCGAAAGCGGCGGGCGGTCGGTAAGGTGGCCCCGGCGCGCCCCTCCGGGCCTGGGATGGGCATATTCGGCAGCGGCGGCGGCGCGCTCGCGGCCCGCGCCCGTGGCCAACCGCGCGATGACGAGGATGATTTGGCGCCGTGGCGAGTTCTCCGTCGACGGCGACGTGGTGGGCTCGCGCTGGGGCAACCACGGCGGCCCGATGATCACCACTCAGGTGTACACCGCACTCGATGCGGCCGCGCCGGCTCCCGGCGTGATTCGGTACACCCTCCCCGCCGGCGCGACCGGCGCCGCCACCGCGAGGAGCCTTGCGTTCAGCAAGGCCACGGGGCTCCCCAACACGTTTTTCTATGGCGCCGACGGCATGGTCGACCTGCCCTTCGGAAATCTCGCGATGCTCACGTACACGGGGAGCGGGGCGGGCTTCCCCGGCGAGGCGCTGCTCTACTCGAAGGACTACGACCGAGTCGTCGCCCGCGCGAGGAGCAACGGGGTCTATTCCACGGTGGGCACGGGGACCAAGACGTTCGTCTACGCGGCGCTCTCGCCGTTCGCCGCGGCCGCCAGCGCGAGCACCGACAACGGCCTCTATGCCTCGGAGCTCTGCGCTCAGGAGCTCGTCGCCACGGGAGCTTGCAAGGCGCCCGCGAAGCTCTTCGGATGGACCGGGAGCTCCGGGCCCGTCGCGGTGGACGGACTCGGCAACGCGTTCGTAGGCGCCTCTCTCTCCGGTGGAGACGCGATCTACGGGGCCGCGGCCTCCGAGGTGGCCCGCGTGGGCGCGGCGACTCGCGTGGAGCTCGCCACCGTGACGAGCCTCGGGACCTCCTCGCTGGCCGCGATCGCGCCCGAGGGCACCGCCCCCGGGTTCGTGGTGGCGAAGACCTACGACGGCGCGACGCCCTCACCGGCGTACGCGCAGGCGTACACCGCGGCCGGGGAGCTGAAGAAGCAGGGCGCGCTCCTTCCCGAGGCCGTCAAGGCGGGGCCCGCCGCCGAAGGCTTCTCGGTCTTCGCGAACCCTGCCGGCGATCTCTGGATTGCCGTCGACCTGAAGTCCGGATCGCCGAAGCACGCCTTCGTTCAGCTGCGAAGGAGACCGTGAAGTGTGCGGCGACCCCGCGTCTCCGCGATGACCCGGGCCCCGGCCGGCTCTTCCCCGAGAGCGGGGCGCAGCCCTGCGTTCACCCGTGGCGCCGCGCCGACGGAGCTCTCCTCACCGCGGACTGGCCAGTGGGCGTGCGTCGAAAGAGGGTGCGACTGCTCGGCGTATTCGTCGTTGGCGGAACCCTCACGGGCGCCGCCCTCGCCCACATCCCAGCACCCCACAGGATGCCGGTTGAACAACTCCCGCACGCGCGCCGCCGCGTCGGCGCGGGCTTCGTTGCGATCCTCCGTCGAGGTCGGGGCCCAGAAAAACGGCGTCGGTAGCGGTCTCCAGGCGCTTGGGTTACACAAGCGCGATGGGCTCGGGGACCGCGGCGCGAAGACTCGGCGACGTGATTGGCAAGTACACGCTCGTGGGCGTGCTTGGCGAAGGCGGGATGGCCACGGTCTTCGCCGCCGTTCACCGCAACGGCAACCATGTCGCGCTGAAGCTCCTCCATCCGCAGCTCGCTGTTCACGGTGACGTGCGCGCGCGCTTCATCGAAGAGGCGTACACGGCCAACAAGATCGCGCATCCTGGCGTCGTTCGCGTCCTCGACGACGACGTGACGGCCCAGGGCGAGGCCTACATGGTCATGGACCTCCTCGTGGGCGAGACACTCGACGCCTGGCAGCGGCGCGTCGGGCCGCGGTTACCCGCCGAGGAGGTCTTCGTCGCGGTGAGCGACGTGCTCGATGTGCTCGCGGCGGCCCACGACGCGGGCATCGTTCACCGCGATCTCAAGCCCGAGAATCTCTTTCGAACAACCGAGGGGCGCATCAAGGTGCTCGACTTCGGTATCGCGCGAACCGCCGATTCGAATAGGCCCGGGAGGACCGGCGTGGGCAGTCTCCTCGGGACGCCAGGGTACATGCCTCCTGAGCAAGCGCAGGGGCGCACCGAGCGTATCGACGGGCGAAGCGACATCTGGGCAGTGGGAGCGACCGCGTTCTGTCTGCTCACGGGGCGCTGCGTCCACGAGGCCGAGACCGCCGCGCTGATGCGGATCTCGTCCGCGATGGAGCCCGCCCCACCCGTATCCTCGTTCGCGGGCGGGTTGTCGTCGGAGCTCGCCGCCGTGGTCGACACCGCCCTACGGTTCGCTCGAGAAGAACGATGGCAGAGCGCACGCGACATGCACCGCGCCCTCGACGAGGCGTTCACACGAACCTATGGTCGCGGGTTGGCTCGCCCGTCGTCTCCCCCGGCGTCTGCGTTGGGCGCCCCCCCTCGGGCAGGCGCGAGCGTGCGCCCCGAGGGGGTTCACGCGAACCCGCGCTCGGCGCACGCCACCACGCTGCACGCGATCGGCCCCACGCTCGCGGCCCCCTCGACGGCCCCCGACGGCCCGGGTCCTCCGGTCGGAGCCCCTCGCGCCATCCTGGTCGTGGACGACGACGCGCCGGTGGGCGAGATCCTCGGGGCCCAGCTTCGACAAGCCGGATACGACTGCCAGGTGGTGACGTCGGGCGCGCAGGCGCTCGAGGCGCTCGAGCGTCGCCCATTCGCCATGGTGCTCTCGGATCTCCAGATGCCCCGAATGGACGGTCGGGCG
This sequence comes from Myxococcales bacterium, assembly GCA_016720545.1. Taxonomy (NCBI): domain Bacteria; kingdom Pseudomonadati; phylum Myxococcota; class Myxococcia; order Myxococcales; species Myxococcales bacterium. The sequence continues at coordinate 164,357 of JADKKK010000007.1, read as the reverse complement.
CTCTTGGCCGAGATCGGAGCGCGCTGGCCACACGTGCCCGTCGCCCTCGTCAGCGCGTACGGCACAGTCTCGGTCGCGGTGGAGGCGATGAAGGCAGGCGCCGTAGATTTCGTGCAGAAGCCCTTCGATCGCGCCGAGCTGCTCTACGTCGTCGGGAAGGTGTTGGAGACGCGGTCGGCCGCCTCGACGTTGTCGAAGCCTGCCTCGCGCGCGGGAGCCGATGGGCTCGACTCGGAGGGTCTGCGAGAGCTGCGGACGCTCATCGCGCGCGTGGCGCCCGGGAGCGGGGCTGTGCTGGTCCGCGGAGAGCCGGGGACGGAGAAGGCGCTCGTGGCGCGCGCCATTCACGACACGAGCCCCCGCGCGGCGAAGTCCTTCGTTACCGTGCGGTGCGCGGCCTTCTCCGACGAGCTCCTCGAGCGCGAGCTGTTCGGCTACGAGAAAGGCGCCTTCGTAGGCGCGGCGCAGTCGAAGCCGGGCCGCGCGGAGCTCGCGGAGGGAGGGACCCTATTTCTTGATGAGATCGGGAGTATTCCGCTACCAATCCAGGTGCGGCTCGTCCATCTGTTGGCGGAGCGCGAGATCGAGCGAGTCGGCGCGACTCGATCGATGGCAGTCGACGTGCGCATCGTCGCGGCCACACACGCCGATCTCGGCGCCCTCGTCGCGGCAGGCGCGTTCCGAGAGGACCTCTATTATCGACTGAACGTCGTGCCGATCGAGATCCCTCCACTCCGCGCGCGTCCTCGGGACATCGACGCCATCGCGAGCCGACTGGCCACCGAGCACGCAGCCTCGGGCGGGCAACCCGTGACGTTCTCATCCGAGGCGCTCGCCTGCCTCCGCGCGCAGCCGTGGGCGAACAACGTGCCCGAGCTCCACGCCTTCGTCGAGCGCCTGCTGATTCTTCATGAAGGAGCCACGCTGGAAGCTGACGAAGTCGAGAGCGCGCTCAGCCGGTAGCGACGCGGAGTCGCTGCCCCCTGCACTTTGCAGCTTTCCCGGGGGCTCGTCGGGTCGACCCGCGACCGGCGCTGCTGGCGGCGCTCGCCCCGTCACTCGTTCTCACGCTGGGTGCCTCGGCTTCGAGGAGCGGAGCGCTAGCGCTTTCCCGCGCTCGGCTTGGGAGGCGCGACCGCGCCGGCAGAGGTGAACGGCTTGGGCGCGGGGGGCGCCGGCGTGTCGACGGCTGGCTCGGGCGGCGGGATGTCCTGGGGCGGGGTGACCAACCCTGGTGCGCGCGGAGGCGCGGCCGGCTTGGGCGCGGGCGCCTCCGAGCGTGGCCACGCCAGGAAGGCCACGAGCGCCAGGGCCACGAGCGCGAGCGCCACGAACAACCCAACGGGTTGCCGCGCCGGCACCTGGAGCTCGTCGCCGGGGTCTGCGGTCTCCCGGTCGACGGTCTCGAGCTCCTCGGAGGGGGCCGCCGGGGGCTCTGCGACTCGCGCGGAGGGCTCGGGGTCGCGCGGGGAAGACGGGGCCATGGACACCGCCTCGAACCACGGCCCGGGCGGAGGTGCCTCGCTCGGGTTCGCCGGTGCGCTCATCGAGGAGGGGCGAGGCGGCGGGTGGGAAGGCGGCGGCCACTCGCCGAGCGTGGACGTCACGGGGTTGCTGCTGGGGCGCACCGACTCCGGGGCGGGTTCCGCGTCGGAAGCGGGCTCGGCGAGCGTGGGGAGCGCGAGCTCCACGGACGTGACGGCGTCCACGGCGGGCGCGCGAGCCGTGCGGCGCAGCGAGGTCGGCCCCAGCGGACTCACCGAGCTCGCCCCCGCGTACCCGGGCACCTCGCGGAGCGCCTCCTGCATCGCCGCCGCGTCCTCGAAGCGATCGTTCTTGTCGAAGGCGAGCGCACGATCCACGAGCGCGATGAGCTCGTCGGGGAGCTCAGGCGCCGCCTCGCGCAGCGAGCGCGCCGGCCGGGTCGCCGTGTAGATGATCATCTGCTGCGGTGTCTCGGCGACGTGGACGTAGTCGCCCGTGAGCAGCGTGAACATCACCGCGCCGAGCGCCCACAGGTCGGTGCGCCCATCGATCTCGCGGGTGAGCCCCTGCGCTTGCTCGGGCGGCAGGTACCCCGGCGTGCCCATCAACACCCCGGAGCGCGTGGCCGAGAGACCCGCCGTGCGGGCGCGTGCGATCCCAAAATCGAGGACGCGGACGGTGCCTGCCGTCATGACGAACAGGTTCTCGGGCTTGATGTCGCGGTGGACGATTCCCTTTTCGTGCGCGGCCCCGAGCACCTCGAGGATCTCGTGGGCGAAATACGTGACCTCCGCGACGCTCAGCGTGCCGCCGAGGCGGCGGCGGCGCGCCTCGATCGTCTCGCCCTCGAGCAGGTCCATCACCAGGTAGACCGAGCCGTCCTCGGCCACGTCGTCGTCGAGCACGCGGACCGTGCCCGCGTGGTCGACCGAGTTCGCGACGTAGCCCTCCTTCAGGAACCGCGCCGAGACCTCCTGGTGCCGGGAAAAGACCGGGTGGAGCATCTTGATGGCGACGCGGTTGCCGTTCTTGCGGTGGCGGCCTCGGTAGACCACCGCCATGCCGCCAAGCCCGATCAGCCCCTCGAGCTCGTACTTGTTGGACAAGTGCTGCCCGATTCGGCTTTTGGCGAACTCGAGCTCGTCGTCCACGCGCCCAGCCTATCATGGGTGCGCTGGCACCCAAGGATCATGCGCGGTCGTCCCCGGGCTCGTCTGCCCCGTCGCCCGCCGGCCGCGTCGGGTCGGGGCTGTCGCCCGGCGGGCCGTCGCTCGAGGGCGTCGCTTGGGCACTCACCTCGGGGCTGGCGGCCACCGCCGGTCCCTCCGTGGCCTGAGGCTGCGCCCCCGCTTGCGCCCAGGCGTGGGCCGCCGCCGGGTCCCAGTAGCCCTGCGGAGAGACCGGCCCCTGCTGCGGGAGGGCCTGGGGGCGGACCGGCTTGGGCCGCGGCGGGCTCTTCTTCCATCCTCCACCGGTCGTGAACGCGCCCCAGCCCCACTTGAGCCAGCGGATGACCGCGAGCGCGGTCCACAGCGCCCAGCCGAGCATCAGCCCGCGGTACCCGAGGATGGGGAGCGACACCAACCACGGCCCAGGCAGCGCGGCGTCGGTGCGGTCCTGAAACCACCGGAGCTCCGAGAGCGACGAGCCGTTACCGCGCACCTGCATCTCGGGATCGCCGAGCAGGCCATTGTAGATCGACGCGAAGAGCACGGCGATGGCGGCGAACGTGAGGACCGCGAGCCCGATCTGGCGAAGGTTGAACGTCGCCGGGGAGAGCCCCGCGCCGTCCGACTTCTCGCGGTACCCGAGCGCGAGCAGCCACGCCACGAAGAGCCCTCCGAGGACGATGTGCACCTGCGAGAGGCCGATCGCGAGCAGCAGCCAGTGACCGGTCTTGAGTGGCGTCTTCGCGTTGCGGCCGAGGAGCACGGCCACCACGAGGAGGACGGCGAGCAAGCTCCAGAAGAGCACCGCCGGGCCCAGGCGGGGGCCGCCGACGAAGAGCAGCCAGCGCCCGCCCGGCACGTGGACGACCACGTTGGCGTTCACCGTGGCCGCGCCCGCGTCGAGCGGGCTCACGGCGAAAAACGGTGAAAGTCCGCGATCTTCGCGGAACCCGAGCGTTACCGTCTGCGCGCCTGGCACCACCGGAAAAGTCACCGCCCGCGAGTCTTGACGAATGGGCTGCGTGGCGCCGTTGATGGAGAGCGACTCGAGCACGGCGCCCTCGGGCAAGGTCACCGTGTGCTGGGCGCCGCGGCTCGACCTGAGCTGAAGGGTGAGGGTCGTGTCGGTCGAGCGGATCCCGGGCCGTACGTCGAGGGTGCTCTCGTCGACCGTGAGCGTCTGGCCGGGCACGCCGTCCGGGCGCCCGAGCGTGACGCTCGCCTCCTCGCCGGGCCAAGGCCGCCACTCGGGGAAGCGCACGCCGGCGACGGGCTGGGTGTGCACGAAGGGGATGCCCCCGTAGGTGGCGTGCCAGATCGGCCCCACGTCGAGCCGCCACACCTCGATCCACGCGGTCGACTTCGGCGCCGCGAGCTTCACGGGAGAGCGCTGCTCGAGCACGGAGTTCCACGTGACCTCGGTGACGCGCGGGCCCATGTTCACGAGGGCCTTGCCGCCGACCACGCGCACGTCGGCGGTGGTCACGTTCTCTCCGGCGAGCAGCGGCACCTCGAGCACCACCGCGCTCCCCGCGGGAGAGAGCCGCACCACGCGCGTGTCGACCTGCCAGTTGAGCCCGACGCGGAGCGTGCGCTCGACGCGGACGAACGGGGGCAGCGCGCCGGGCTGGAGCGACGCGCCGCCGTCGGTGGCGACGCGTTTGCGTGTAAACTGCAAATTGTCGTCGGCGAGCCCGTCCTCGTGGATGCCCTCGACGGTCCAGCCCTCGGCGATCGCCGAGACGTGGTGGGGCTTCTGCGGGAGCGCGAGCTGGAGCGACTCTCGCTCGGGCATGGGGCCCTCGACGACGACCTGGTGCCTGCCGGGCGCGAGCAGCGTGTAGAGCTGTCCCCCGTCGCCGCGGAGCAGCGCCTTCGCGGGCTGCCCGTCGACGAGCACCTCTCGCGGAACGAACTGCCCGATCGACCCCGGGAGCGCGAAAGGTGCGCTCGCCGCGCTGTCGACCTCGAGCCGCGCGCGCAGGCTGTCGCCGCGCGCCTCGAGGAGCATGCGCCCGCTCGTGGTGCACGCCGGCGTGCACTCGGGCTTCCGCAGGAGCTTCGTCCGCAGCTCGTCGAGCATCGACGAGTCCGGCACCTCCGCGCGTGCGCCGCCGGCCGTGAGCAGCAGGGCGAACAGCGTCGCGGCCGAGGCCGCCGCGGGTCCCCAGCCCTTCGGGAAGAAGCGCTGCGTGTACGGGAAGAGCCGCAGAAACACGACGAGGAGCAGGAGGGCGCGGAGGAGCGCGAGCGCGAAGTTCTCGCCAGGCGAGGCGAGGTAGAGGTGCAGCCGCTGCGCCGCGGTGACCGGCCCGCTCCAGCTGAGCTCGAGGGAGGTCCACTGCCAGCGCGGCAGACCTGGGCCGGTCTGCACGATCGCCGCCGGATCGTACGTCATCGCGTTCGACTGGAACGTGGTGGACTTCCTCGACGAGCCCCAGGCCTGCACCGGCGCGGTCGTCGCGGGCGCGGACCGGGCCTCAGCCTTCTTGCCGTCCTGCTGTGGCTCGATGTCCGCCGGCGGGGCCGCCGCCCGCGCGACGCCCGCCGCCCCTGCCCCTTCGCGCGGGCCTTGCTCCGCGGGCTTCTCGGACTCCGCCAGCGCGATGTCACTGCTGCGCGGCGCCTCGGCCTTCGCCAGGAGCGAGATGGCGTCCGTCGCCTCCCCCGCGTGCGTGGGCTCCGCCAGCGCGGGCCTCGCGCCCTCGCGGACGTGCTGCACGAGGAACGGCACCGTGACGAGCGCGACGACGACGAGCGCGAGCCCTCGCGCCCACGAAAACACGGTCTTCGCCTTCCCGACGGGGAGCGCACGAAAGAGCGCCTCGCACGCGAGCACGGGCACCCACGACCACTTCGGGGCGCCGCCCTCGGGGAACGAAAGACCGAACAAGATCAAAGCGATGACACCCCAGCGTGGCCCGTAGAGGCGCCCCACGGCGACGGTGAGGACGAGCGCCAGAAAGAGCTCGAGGAGCGACCAGTGGCGGACCCAGGTGCCGGGCACGTCGTCGACCCCGGCGGCGTGCAGCAGGCGATAGCCGGGCGGCAGGTGGAGCGTCGCGTGCACCTTGTGGAAGTCGTGGGCCCAGCTCACCGCGGGCACGTCGACCGGGCTCCCCACGATGCGGCTGTCCGCGGCGACCGAGAGCTGCCCCTGGCGGATCTCGACGCCCGAGCCGAGCCCCGCGAGCTTCGTGATGAACTGGTCCTTTCCGTTGATGGCGACGCGGCCGAGCGTCGTCGAGTCGGCCATCGTGAGCCGCGAGTCGCGCGAGAGCGTGCCCTGGAGCGAGTCGCTCACGGTGAAGCCCTTGCCGTCGAAGTCGAGCCAGAGCCTCCGCGTGAGCGAGAGCTGGTTCTGCGGAGGATCCGCGTCGCCGCGGCGTCGCTCCTCGAGCGTGAGCGTGTCGCCGAGCTTCATGGGGTACGCGGGCAGGCGCTTCCACTCGTCGGGCAGCGTCGTCTGAGACGGATCGATCGAAGGTACACCCTCGACGGTCACGACCCGGAGGTCGGCGCGCGCGTCGAACACCCACACCTCGTCGCCCTCGCGCCACGGGCCCTCGGGCTTCGGGCGCGCGAGCTTCGAGACGGGACCCTCGCCGCGGGCGACGAGCTCGAGCGTGAACACGCCCGGGCGGAGCTGGACGCGGATGTGCCCGTCGGGCTCGAGGCGCGCGGGGATGGGCGACTCGAGGGACAGCGGGACGAAGCCGGGAGGCAGGGCGCGGCCGAGGAGCGCCTCGCGGTTCTTTCCCGAGGCGTGCAGCTCGATGCGCGTCGTGAGGAGCAGCGGAATGTCGTCGCTGACCTTGCGGTGGACGACGAACTCGAGCGCGTCGCCCTCCTCGTTCTTGGCGGTCTTCTGAAGCCACACCACGCCCTCGGCGTCGCGGTTGGGAGAGGGCACGGCGGTCCCGCGGAGCGTGAGCGAGAGGAGGCCGGTCTCGGGAGGAATGCGGAGCGACTCCGGCAGGCCTTCCCACACGAAGCTGCCCGTAACCACATGATCGCCGCGCTCGAGCCTCACGCTCGGCGCGCCCCCGCGGAGCACGACCGCGCCGCCGGCAGCGCCGCTCTTCACGTCGAGCGGCCATCGCTTCGCGTCGCCGGGCAGCGGCACCCACTGGGGCGCCTCGAGGTGCCAGCGCTGCGTGAACCTTCCGCCCTTCTCGTCGAGCACGAGGTCGGCGCGGGCGGGCCACGCGCAGCGAGGCCGCTCCTGCGGGGGTGTGCCCGCCGGCCGCAGGTTCCCGAGCCCGCCCACGCTGTCGGGCAGCACGGGGCAGGTGGCCTCGTCCCGGCCGTCGAGCACCCACGGCACCCACGGGCGGAGCTCGGGCGGCAGCGCCTTGGGGTCGGCCGGCTGCGCGCGGACTCCTCGCGGGTACCCCACGAGGAGGGCGACGGCCACCAGGCACACCAACAGGACCAACGCCGGGAGGCGCGCGAGACGAGACATCGAGGAAGGCTCGGTCACCGCCCGAGGCGTGTCAATCGACGCGGTCGCGGCGCCTCGACGCCACGCCCGAGCCAACGCGAGGGTCGCGGGCGGTGCCCTCCCCGGACGCGAGCGACGCTCTACGCGCCAGCGCACGGACCCCGCGAGGCTCCCGCCGCGACGCGCGTGAGCTCTGCGGGTCGCGCCACGCCGCCCCGCGGCGGGTCGTGCTAGGTAAGGCCGCCCATGGCAGCAAGAAGGGCCTCGCTCGGCGCCATATTCCTCACGGTGTTCCTCGACCTGCTGGGCTTCGGGCTCGTGCTCCCGTTCCTCGCACAGGAGGCCCGCGCCACCTTCCACGTGTCGGCGTTCACCGGCACGCTGCTCTCAGCGGTGTACTCCGCGTCTCAGTTTCTGTTCATCCCCATTTGGGGCCGCCTCTCCGACCGCGTGGGGCGCAAGCCCGTGCTCGTGTGGTCGGTCTTGGCCACCGCGCTCGGCATGGCCGCGCTCGCCGGCTCGCTCGTGTTCGGGAGCACCGTCGCCCTGCTCTTCCTCGCGCGCGCGTGGAGCGGCATGGCCACCGCGAACCTCGGCACCGCCTCCGCGTACATCGCCGACGTGACCGGCCCCGAGGATCGCGCGAAGGGCATGGGCCTCATCGGCGTCGCGTTCGGCCTCGGCTTCATCCTCGGGCCCAGCCTCGGCGGGCCGCTGGCGGAGATCGCCATCCACGGGCGCACCGGCGCCGTGCCCTGCATCGTCGCGGCGTGCCTCAGCCTCGTGAACTTCGCGTGGATCGTCTTCGGCCTGCCCGAGTCGCTCCCGAAGGAGGCGCGCGCCCCGTCGAAGCGGCGCCTCACCCCGATCGACCTCGAGGCGCTCCGCGAGGCCTTCACCCTGCCCGGCGTGGCCACGGCGGTGCTGGTGAACTTCGTGCTGATCTTCGCCTTCACCGGCATGGAGCAGACCTTCCGATTCTTCAACGAAGACCTCTTCGCGATGGGCCCTCGCGACACCGGCTACCTGCTCGCGATGATCGGCGTCGTCGCCGCGCTCGTGCAGGGCGGCATGCGGCAGCTCTCGAAGCGCTTCACCGAGGCCCAGCTCATTCGCGCCGGAAGTCTGCTGCAAGCCGTTGCTTTTACAGGATTTTGCGCCTCTCCGGTGGTGGGGAAGTGGTTCCTCTACGTGTCGGGCGCCGTGCTCGCGCTCGGCAACGGGCTCACCCAGCCGAACACCTCGGCCTACGTCTCGAAGCGCGCGACCAAGCAGAACCAGGGGGCGACGCTCGGCGTAAACCAGTCGATCGCGAGCCTCGCGCGCACCTTCGGGCCCGCCGCGGGCGGCCTCCTCTACTCGGCCGTCGGCGCGCGCGCGCCCTACGTGGCCTCGGGGCTCGGCATGCTCCTCGCGTTCGGGCTGGCCCTCCGGCTGACCGAGGCGGGCGTCGTGGGCGCCGGGGGCGAGCGCGCCCAGCGCGGAGCGAGCCCCGAGCCGGTGGCGCCCGCCTCGTAAGACCGAGCGCGATCGCGTGAATGCCCCGCGCGCTTGGTCGTCCATTCCTGGCTCGGCTACCCTCGAGTCATCCGCCTATGCAACCTCACCACCCGCCCTCGCCCGCGCCGAACCGACGTCGACGCACGGCCCTCTTCGTCGCGCTCTTTTCCGTCGGCGGGCTCCTCGTGGTGGGCGGCGGGCTGCTCGGGAGGGCGCTCATCCAGCCGAGCGACGGCGGGTTCCTGCACTTTGCCGGGCAGACCCCGCGCAACGAGTGGCGCAGCGTCGACAAGAAGCACTGGCAGGCCGTCGCCGCGGCGGGCACGATCGAGGCCACCGACATCACCGACGCGCGCGAGAAGAACCGCGGCGCGTGCGGGCCCGGCATGGTCGAGGTGAGCGGCCGCTACAAGCTGGACGCCGACGGGAAAGACTCCTCCGGGGGCGTCGAGGAGCTCCAAAACAGCGCCTGCGTCGACTGGATCAGCAAAGAGTTCCCCGCGCGCTGCAAGACCTTCGACCGGCCGGGCTGGCTCGACCTCTCCCAGAAGCTGCCCACGAAGCCGCTCCGCTACTGCATGGACCGCTTCGAGTACCCCAACAAGAAGGGTGAAAACCCAATTATTGTGGTCACTTACAACGAAAGCACGGCGCTCTGCAAGGCGGCGGGCAAGCGCCTCTGCAACGAGACCGAGTGGACCTTCGCCTGCGAGGGCGAGGAGGCCGTGCCCTACCCCTACGGCTACGAGCGCGACGCGGAGGCGTGCAACGTCGATCGCCCGTGGAAGCCCTTCGCGGAGAACGGCCTCGCCCCGCGCGACGGCCAGAAGGCGCGGGCCGAGCTCGACCGCCTGTGGCAAGGGCAGCCTTCGGGGGCGAGCCCGAAGTGCAAGAGCCCGTTCGGCCTCTACGACATGACCGGCAACGTCGACGAGTGGACCAAGACCACCCGCACGAGCGGCGGCTTCGCGTCGGTCCTGAAGGGCGGCTACTGGGGCCCGGTGCGCGCGCGCTGCCGCCCAGCCACCCGAGCGCACAACGAGAACTTCGTGGCGTACCAGCAGAGCTTCCGGTGCTGCTCCGACGCGCCGGCCTCCACGACGACGGGCCTGGCCGACGCGGGCTCAGGGCCGGACGCAGGGCCGGACGCGGGGCCCGCCGAGCCGCAGCCCGCAGGCGTGCGCCTCGTGCCCGTCCCTCAGGAGGCGCGTAGGTCGGTCGAGGTGGACGACCAGGACGAGCAGGAGGAGCTGGCGAAGAAGGTCGGCCTCCAGTGTGGTGTGCGCGCCGTCGGTGATGTCGGCGATGTGGGCGATGCCGGCGCGTTCGCGGCCTTCGCCGTGGCGACCGCGCTCGGGGCCCGCCGCCTCCGCAGGCGGTCTGCGGGCTGAGACTTGACACCCCCGCGCCCGCGGGGGATATCCGCGGCATGGCCGACACGCACGCCCCGCGAGAGGAAGAGCCCAAGACCCCGATGTGGCTCCCGGCGCTCGGGGCCGCGCTGTTTCTCCTCGGGGGCATGTGGTGGGCGTGGTCGAGCTCGCCCTCGGCCACCCCGGCGGACCCGGCCCACCCCGCGGCCGGCAAGCCCGCGGCGGCGGCGCACCCCTGACGACCGTCGCGGGGTCGCCCGCGCAACGCCGCTGCCGGCGCGGTCTGCTTTCGCGGCGAAAGCGCTACCGCGACCGTAAGCCTTGAAGTTTGCGGAAAAACCCCGTAACCGCGCACGCCGTGAGCACCGCGCATCGGGTCATCATCGTCGGCGCCTCGGGGTACTCGGGCGGAGTGCTCGCGCGCCTCGTCGCGAGCCACCCTCGCCTCGAGCTCGCGGCCGCCACCTCCGACGCCCGCGCGGGCCGCTCGGTCGGGCGTGAGCTCGGCCTCCAGAGCGATCTCGCGTTCGTGAAGAACGGCGAGGCGCTCTCCGCCGCGGCCGGGTGCGACGTCGCGTTCCTCGCCACGCCCGCGGAGGTGTCTGCGGAGCTCGGCCCGCGCCTCGCAGAGGGTGGGCGGACGGTGATCGACCTCTCGGGCGCCTTCCGCCTCGCGACCGCCGACGACGTGCGTGTACATTACAGCTTTGCGCACCCCGACCCGGGTCGCCTCGGCAGCACGCCCTACGGGTTGCCCGAGCTCTTCGGTACGCCGCCGCGCGGCGCGCTGGTCGCCAACCCTGGCTGCTACCCCACCGCGACGCTGCTCGCGCTCGCGCCGCTCCTCCGCGCCGGGCTCATCGAGGCCGAGGGCCTCGTGGTGGACGCGAAGTCGGGCACCACGGGCGCGGGCCGCCAGGCCAAGGAAGAGCACTCGTTCGCCGAGGTGGCCGAGAACCTCCGCGCGTACAAGGTCCTCGCGCACCAGCACGAGCCCGAGATCGCGCAGAAGCTCGCGGCGTACGCGGGAACCCCTCCGCCCGGCGGGCCACCCGTCGCGCACGACCTGGTGTTCACCCCGCACCTCCTGCCCGTGCGACGCGGCCTGCTCGCGACCTGCTACGCGCGCCCGCGCGGCGGCGCCAACCTCGACGCCCTCGACGCGTGCCTGCGCGCGGCCTACGCGGGCGCGCCCTTCGTCGACGTCGTGGCGCCCGGCGAGGTGACCCTCGCCGCCGTGGTGGGCACGAACGTGTGCCGCGTCGGTGTGGCCGCACGGCCGGGCCGCGTGATCGTCATTGCAGCCATCGACAACCTCCTGAAGGGCGCCGCCGGCCAGGCCCTCCAGAACGCCAACCTCGCCCTCGGCCTCCCCGAGGCCATGGGCCTCGACGGCCTCCACCGGAGCGCAGCATGAGGATTCCTAAGGGTTTTTCGTTCGCTGGGGTCAACGCCGGGGTGAAGGCGCACCGCAAGGACATGGCGCTCGTGGCGAGCTCGGAGCCGTGCTCCGCCGCGGGCGTCTTCACCGTCAGCGCCGCGCGCGCGGCGCCGGTGGCCGACGCCGCCGCACGGCTCCCCGGCACGGGCTTTCGCGCCATCGTGGCCAACAGCGGCAACGCGAACGCCCTCACGGGCGCGCAGGGCCGCGACGACGTGGCGGCGGTTCACGCGGCCATGGGCAAGGCGCTGGGCGTGCCCGTCGAGAGCGTGCTGTCGGCCTCGACCGGCGTGATCGGCGTGCCCCTGCCGGTCGGCAAGCTCGTCGCGGGCTGCGCCGCCCTCGCCAAGCAGCGGGGCGACGCCCTCATCCCCGCGGCCGAGGCGATCCTCACCACCGACACGCGCGTGAAGCTCACGCACCGCACGGTCGCGGTCGGCGGCGTCACGGTCACGATCAGCGCGTTCTGCAAGGGCTCGGGCATGATCGCCCCCGAGCTCGCGACCCTGCTCGCGTTCATCGTCACCGACGCGACCGTCGACCCCAAGACGCTCCAGGCGATGCTCGAGCGCGTCACCCAGGGCAGCTTCGGCTGCCTCAACGTCGACAACGAGATGAGCACCAACGACGCGGTGTTCATGCTCGCGAACGGCGCCTCCGGAGCGCCCGCGCTCCGCGACAAGGCCGAGCTCGCGAACTTCGAGACCGCCCTCGCGAGCCTGTGCGTCGAGCTCACGCGCGCCGTGGCCGAGGACGGCGAGGGCGCCACCAAGCTCGTCGAGGTGCGGGTCTCGGGCGCGCCCACCGTGGAGATCGCGCGCGATCTCGCGAAGATCGTGGCAGGGTCGAACCTCGTGAAGGCGGCCATCTTCGGCGCCGATCCCAACTGGGGGCGCGTGCTCGCGTCGGTCGGCGCGCGGGCCGGGGCGAAGAAGTACCCGGTCGACGTGCTGAACGCGCGGGTGAGCATCCAGGGCGAGGTCGTGTTCGCCGAGGGCCGCCCGGCCGACGTCGACAGCGCGCAGCTCCGCGCCCGCATGCGCGAGCCGCAGGTGAAGATCGACGTGGCGTTCGCAGTCGGCGGAGGCGTCGGCGGCGCCGCCGAGGCGCTCGCGTGGGGCTGCGATTTCTCCTACGACTACGTGAAGATCAACGCCGACTACATGAGCCTCACCGGGGCCTCCCCCGAGGGCGTGGTCTCGCGTGACGACCGCCTCACGAACTACAGCCCCGCCTTCAAGCGCACGCTGCTGGTCGAGGCGCTCTCGTACATCGACAAGTTCGCGAAGAAGCGCACGGTCATCAAATACGGCGGCGCGGCCATGGTGAAGGACTCCCTGAAGGCGAGCTTTGCCAACGATATCAATCTCTTGCGTTCAGCCGGACTCCTGCCCGTGGTGGTGCACGGGGGCGGCCCCGAGATCTCCCGCACCCTCGAGAAGCTCGGGCAGGGCAAGAGCGAGTTCGTCGACGGCGTGCGCATCACCGGCGTAGAGGACGTCAAGGTGGTGGAGATGGTGCTCACCGGGCGCATCAACACCGAGCTCGTGTCGCTGCTGAACCAGCGCAGCGCGAACGCCGTGGGCGTGTCGGGCAAAGACGCGGGCCTGCTCCGCGCGCGCCGCCTCTACGGGAAAGAGGGCCGCGATCTCGGCATGGTGGGCGAGGTCGTGCAGGTGAACCGCGAGTACCTCGAGATGCTCCTCGAGAAGGGCTACGTGCCCGTGGTCTCGCCCGTGGGCCTCGGCGAAGACGGCGCGGGCTACAACATCAACGCCGACACCGCCGCGGCCGAGATCGCCGTGGCGCTGCAGGCCGAGAAGCTCATCTACCTGTCGGACGTGGCGGGCATCCTCGACCGGGGCGAGCTCATCAGCGAGATCTCCGCCACGGAGCTCCGCGCGCGCATCGACTCCGGCGTCATCGCCGGCGGCATGGCCGCCAAGGCGGAGAGCATCCTCAAGGCGCTCACCGGCGGCGTGCAGTCGGTGCACATCATCGACGGGCGCACCCCGCACGGCCTCATCGCGGAGCTCTTCACCGACCGCGGCATCGGCACCCTCGTACGGAGAGACTGACATGGCGACCGACCCGACCCCCGCCGCGAGCCTCGCCCGCACGGCCGCCACTGGCGCCGGCGGCATGCTCCCCGAGCTGCTCGCGTGGAGCTCGTCGATGGACGACGATCGCGGCCTCGCCCGGGAGGATCTGCTGGGCAGCGCGGCCCACGTCACGATGCTGGGCGTCACGGGGCTCGTGCCAGCCGAAGACGCGCGCGCGCTCCGCGCCGAGCTCCTCGCCATGCACGCGGCCGCCGAGCGCGACGAGCTGCCGCTCCTCACGGAGCCGTCGAACGAAGAAGACGTGCACATGGCCATCGAGGCCGCGCTCACCGCGAAGCTCGGCCTCGTGGGCAAAAGGCTGCATACTGCACGCTCCAGGAACGACCAGGTCTCCACGGCCCTGCGGCTCCACGTGCGCCGCGCGCGCGGCGAGCTGCTCGCGCAGGCGGGCGGCCTCTTGCTCGAGCTCGCGGGCCGCGGCCGCGAGGAGCTCGACCTCGTGCTCCCCGCGTACACCCACCGGCAGCGCGCGCAGCCCATCAGCGGGGGCTTCCTGCTCGCCGCGTGGGCGACCGGTCTCCACCGCGCCGCGCTCCGCCTCCGCGCGGTCGACGTGGGGCGCTGTCCGCTCGGCTCGGGCGCGTGCTCGGGCTCCTCGCTCGGCATCGATCGCGCTCTCACCGCGTCACTCCTCGGCTTCCGCGGCGGGCCCACCGAGAACGCGCTCGACACGGTGGGCGATCGCGACTTCTCGCTCGACTACGCGTACGCGGGCGCGCGGGTGCTCCTCGCGCTGTCGCGGCTGGCGACCGACGTCATCGACTACGCCACGAGCGAGTTCGGCTTCGTGAAGCTCGGCGACTGCATCTCTGCCGGGTCCAGCATGATGCCGCAGAAGAAGAACCCCGACGTGTTCGAGCTCGTCCGCTCGAAGGCCTCGTTCGGGGCAGGCAACGTCGTGCAGATGCTCACCCTCGTGCGGGGCCTCCACGCCGGCTACAGCCGCGACCTGCAAGACGATCGGCGCGCGACGCTCTCCACCGGGCCGCTCGTCCACGGCGCCCTGCGGGCCGTGCGCCTCGCGCTCCCGCACGTCACGTTCGACCGCGCGGCGTGCCTCCGCGCCGTCTCTGACGGCTCGACGCAGGCGACCGATCTCGCCGAGGCCCTCGTGCGGGCGGGCACGCCGTTCCGCGAGGCGTACCAGGCGGTGGGCGCGCTCGTGAGGGAGGCGACGGTGCTCGGCCGCCCGCTCGTCTCGCTCACGCCGGAGGTGGCCGCCCGCGTGCACCCCGCGCTCACGGCCGAGGCGCTCCTCGCCCTCGACCCTCGGCGCGCGGTGGCCGCGAAGGAGAGCGCTGGCGGCACGGGACCACGGGCAGTCACGGCGCAGCTCGAGGGCCTCGAGCGCGCCGCCGGCGAGCTGCTCGAGGCCGCAGGGCGTGACTCGCTCGCGGGCGTGCCCGAGCGCATCGCCGCGGTCGCCCTCTAGCGCTGGCCCCTCGCGCTCACAAAAGCGCAACTCTTTCGGGAACCTACAATGAAACGTGACTTCCTCTGCCTCTCCGATCTCACGCGCGCCGAGCTCGACTCGGTGCTCGACCTCGCGGCCACGCTCAAGGCCAAGCCGCGGGGCGCGGGCGTGCACCTGCTGCGCGGTCGCGCGATCGCGATCGTCATGGAGAAGGCCAGCACCCGCACGCGCATCTCGTTCGAGGTGGGCGTGGCGCAGCTCGGGGGGCACCCGGTCATCGTAACGACGCAGGGCACCCAGCTCGCGCGCGGCGAGCCCGTGCGCGACACGGCGCGGGTCCTCGCCCGCTACTGCGACGCCATCGTGTATCGAACCTTCGAGACCGCGCGCCTCCGCGAGATGGCCAGCGTGGGCGTGCCCGTCGTGAACGCGCTCACCGACGACGCGCACCCCGTGCAGGTGCTCGCCGACGTGCTCACCATGCGCGAGAGCCTCGCGGCGCGGGGCCTCGGCGCGCTCGCGGGCAAGCGCGTGGCGTTCGTGGGCGACGGCTCGAGCAACATGGCCCGCTCGTTCGTCGAGGCGGCGCGGGTCTTCGAGTTTCACCTCGCGCTCGCGTCGCCGAGCGACTTCCGTCCGCCGCCCGGAGAGCTCGAGACGGCCGGCTCGTGGGTGTCGGTCCACGCGAGGCCAGAGCCCGCGTGCGAGGGCGCCGAGTTCGTGCACACCGACGTGTGGACCAGCATGGGTCAAGAGGCCGAGAACGCCCGGCGCCAGGCGGCCTTCGCGGGCTACACGCTCGACGCCACGCTGCTCGCGAAAGCCTCCACCACCGCGCGAGTGATGCACTGCCTGCCCGCACACCGCGGCGAGGAGGTCACGGCAGACGTGCTCGAGTCGCAGGCCTCGATCGTCTTCGATCAAGCCGAGAACCGCCTCCATGCGCAGAAGGCGCTGCTCCTCTTCCTGCTCGGCCTCGGCGACGCCGACCTGGGCGCGTAGCCACGCCTCGCAAGCTCGACCGCGCGACGTGCGCGACGTGTCGAGAGTAGCCGCGGTCTCGCGCGGGGGCGCTCGGCGTCGTTCATCGACGGAGGCCTACGGCGTAGATCGAGCCCGCGGTCGAGGGATCGACCCACGCCGACACCTCGAGCTGCTGCGAGCCTCGGCGAAACGTGAGCGCGATGGCGCCCTCGCTCGCCACGAAGTCGGCCTCGACGAACCCATGGCTCAGCGCGAGCGCGCGGAAGTGCGCGGCGACCTCGCTGGGCGCGCCGGTCGGCAGGGTGAAGCGGTACGAGCGCTCACGCGGGCGGTCCTGGAAGGTGTCCGGCGTGGAGCCCGGCACGGGCACGAGCGTGAGCCCCCACGCGTCGAGCACGGTAGGCGGGAGCGGCGACGATGAGCGTCGGCGCGCGCAGTTGTCGGCCATGAAGGTGAGCAGCGGCGTGCGGGTCGAGTCGACCGTACACGTCACGGTGAGCAGGATGGTGGACCGCTCGGCGCTGAGCGAGAACGCCCCGGCCTCGAACGTACGCCCGAGCGTGTGGAACGAGGCGTCGTCGATGGCCGCGTCGTAGTGGGCGAGGAGGTGGCCGAGGTCGTCACCCGCGCACGCGAAGCTCGTGTGGCGCACGCCCTCTTCCTCTTCGTCGAGCAGCGGCTCCAGCGGCCGGTGCAGCTTGAGCCGTGATTCCCAGAGCGCGAGCTCCTCCATACTGAAACCCCCACCACGGACCCTAGCGCGTGCGCGCGCCGGGCGCGACTCGCGTACGGCGTGCGACTCGCAAGCCCTCGATTTCACGCAAGTAAGCGCCCCCCGCCGCGAGGCGAGGGGCGCTCCATGCGACGCGCTACGGTTCAGTAGCCCGCGCCGTAGCCCCCGGGCGGCGGGCCGCCGTAGCCACCCCCTGGCGAGCCGTAGCCACCCCCGAAGCCGCCCGCCGGAGGAGGCCCGCCGGGCGCGCCGAAGCCGCCGGAGAACCCGCCACCCGAGAAGCCCCCGTAGGTGGGATCTTGTCCGGTGAGGCGGAGGTACACGATGGCGTACGCCAGCGACACGAGGGGGAGCGCGACGAACATGCCGATGTAGCAGGCGACGCAGCCGACGATGAGGATGCCGACCGAGATGAGGCCGAGCAAGAAGAGCTTCACCTTGTGCCCGTTGGTCGCCTCCCAGCTCGCCTTCAGCGCCTGGATGGGGCCCATGTTCTTGTCGACGACGAAGTACTGCGCGAGGCCGAGCCCGAGGGCGAGGATGACGCCCGGGACGAGGAAGAAGAGCATGCCCGCGTAGATCGCGAGCATCATGAGGAACATCGCGGCGAGCATGGCCGGGAAGCGCCCCATCGACGAGAACATGTCGCCGAACTGAGGCGTGCCGCCGCGGCCGGCGGTGAGCCAGATCTTGATGAGGCCCGGCTGGAAGAGCATCTGCACGATGAAGCCGATGAGCGCGCAGACGCCGTTCACGGCCTGGTACTCGTCGCTGTGCACGTCCATGGCGCCGCTGGCGACCAGCCCCGCGGGGAACGCGCGCGGGATGCCACCGATGAGGCCCGCGAGGAACATCGAGAACACGAGCGTCGCCCAGTGGGGGCCAAACTTGCCCCACGCCGAGCTCACGATCTCGCCCGGTTCCCAAGGCTGCGGCGCGCCGCTGGCCTGGGCGAAGCCGTCTGGCGAGGGCCCGCCGGGCTGCGCGGGCGCGGAGTACGGATTGTAGTTCATGGCAACCCCTCGCCTTCGGCTCGGGCTCGCCTTCGACCTGCGTTCGCCCCTTCGGGGCTCACTTCGAGGTTCATGGCAACCCCTCGCCTCGGCTTCGGCTCGCCTTCGGCTCGCCTTCGACCTGCGTTCGCCCCTTCGGGGCTCACTTCGAGGTTCATCGGGGGTCTCTCCTCGCGATTGCGGACGCCTCGCGGCGTGGTTCGGCGCCCATCGCGGAGCGCTTGCGCGGAGTGTAGCTCCCGATCCGAGCGTGCGCGACCGAATCGCTTCGAGCGTCAGCGCCGGCTCGAAGGCGGCCGTGCGCTCGCCGGGCCGGTCGCGACGCGCTCCGCGGCGTCGCGCTTCACCGTGGATGGTGGCGGCGTGGAGGCTCGACTCGCCCGCCGGTCGGCGAGGCGCCCGTGGCGGATGTCCTTGCCGCGCACCATGAACACCACCATCTCGGCGATGTTGGTGGCGTGGTCGGCGAGGCGCTCGATGTACTTCGCGATCGATTGGACCCGCGTCGCGCGGTAGATGTTGCGCGGGTTCTCCATCATGTAGGTGAGGAGATCCCGGAAGATAGAGTCGTAGTAGGCGTCGACCGCGGCGTCGCGCTCGATCACGGACTCCGCGCGCGTCACATCGGAGGCGACGAACGCGTCGAGCGCGTCGCGCAGCATTCCCTGCGCGGCCTCCGCCATGTTCACGAGGTCGACGTAAGGCTTCAGCGTGGGCTCCGTGTTGAGCTCGAGCACGCGCTCGCAGATGTTCACGCCGAGGTCGCCCATGCGCTCGAGGTCGGTCACGAGCTTGAGGGCGATGGTCAGGAAGCGCAGGTCGGAGGCGACGGGCTGCCGCCTCGCGAGCACCCGCAAGCAGAGCTCGTCGGTCTCCACCTCGAGGCGGTTGATCTGGCGGTCGGTGTCGAGGGTGCGCTGGGCGAGCTCGCTGTCGCGCTCGATGAGCGCGCGCATGCTGTCGCGCAGCATGTCCTCCACCTTGGCGCCCATGAGGAGGAGCTGCTCGCGGATCTTTCGCAGCTCACCTTCGTACTCGCGGTCGGTGTGGGCCCGGCTCATTCGACGGGGCACGGTGTAGTCGAAATTGGACCGCACCGCGAAGTCGCTGTTCCGCGCCACGCCACGCGTGCGAAGATTCCGCCAGGAGGTGGACATGGCGCTCCGAGCGACGCTGGGTGCATGGGTGACGGTGGGGCTGATGGCCTGCGGGCCTGCGATCCCCGAGGACGGCTTCTCGCAGCAAATCACGGCCCGGTGCGCGACGGCCGGCGGATGCGAAGAGGCGCTGAAAGAGGCCAACGCACGCGCGGCGAGCTGCAAGGCGAAGGGCGGTGACTGCATCTGGGTCAACGAAGACCTCGCCTCGGTCCAGCGCCTGAACAAGCGGCACGTCGACGAGTCGCAAGCTCGGGCGGCCCGCGCCGCCCAGCCCGCTCCCACCGCGGCGCCCACGAGCTCGGCCGTCGCGGCGTCCCTCGCGGCCGTGCCTATGTCGGAGCACGAGTCCGTGCTGCGGACGGCGCTGGCCGACTGCAAGGCGACGGCGAAGCTCGAGCGGTGCACCGAAGGCGCCTCCCCCGCGGAGCAGGCGAAGTGCGAGGACGAGTGCAAGAAGTTCGGGGCCCAGCGCTCCGACGACCTCTTCAAGGGGCAGCTCCGCGCCTGCGCCGAGGCCGCGGTGGCCGATCCGAAGGCGACCCAGTGCGCCACCGACGGGCGCGTGTGGGCCCCCAAGGAGCGCCTGGGGGAGTGCTCGAAGAAGTGCGCCGCGCTGGGCCCGAAGCTCCGCGCGTACGACGCGGCCCGCGTGAAGTGCTGCGACGGCACGCGCTCGGCCACCTGCACGAACGCGATGCACGGGGCCGAGTGCTGCGCGGCGAACGGCGGGGTGTGCCAGGAGCCCAAGCCCACCGAGTGACCCTCCGACCCCCGCGACGAGCAGGCTCCTCGTCCTCCACGCCGCGGGGGCGAACGCGGAACCTCCGCCGCCAGATCCAGGTGCCTCTCCGCGCCGACGGCGGCCTCACGCTCGTGGTCGTAGCCGACACGCACAGCGAGCCGCACGCCGAGGCCACGCGACGGATCGCCGCGGTTGGCCCCGATCTTATCGTGCACGCGGGAGATATCGGCGCGCGCCGCGTGCTCGACGACCTCGGCGCGCTCGCGCCCGTCTACGCCGTGCGGGGCAACATCGACGAGCGGGCGCCCGACCTGGCCGACGAGCTCATCCTCGACCTCACCGACGCGGCCGGCGCGGTGGCGCTCCGGCTCGCCGTGCTCCACATCGGGCAGAACGGTCCTCGCCTCCGCGCCGACGCGACGCGCCTCGCGCGCGCCGAGGGCGCCGATCTGCTCGTGTGCGGGCACTCGCACGTGCCCTTCGTCGGGCGCGACGCGGGCGTGGTCGTGTTCAACCCGGGGTCGATCGGGCCGCGGCGCTTCCACCTGCCGATCGTGTTCGGCGTGCTCGAGATCGCGGCGGGCGCGATGCGCACGCGCCACGTGTGCTGCGAGACGGGCGAGCCGTGGTTGCCCGCGCCGCCGCGGCCGTAGCCCGAAGCCGCGTAACGGCATAGAATCACTAAAGAATGCACCCCCTACTGGTCGGCGGCGTATGCGCACTGCACCAGCGCACACGACTCGGCGGCGCAGTGCACGAACGCACGCCGGCGCGCGGGCACGATGGCGCTCAGGGCGGCTCGGCACGCGTCGAACGTCATGTGCCGATAGCGACGCGGCACCCGGGCGCAGCGGTCGGCGACGTCCCGGCACTCGCGATCGATCGCCGGGGTCGGGTCGAGACACGCGACGCCGAAGGACTCCGCGGCGCACGCCATCGCCGCGTTGAACTCGCAGAGCTCGGCCTTGCCGCTCTTCGCTTGGAGGCACGCGGCGGCGTGGGCGGCCGCGCGGGGCGTGAGCCACCGCTTGAAGCGCTGGCACTCGTTCAGGGTGTCGCGATAGCTCTCGCAGGTCGGGCCCGGCGGCCGCGAGAGGGCGCAGCCTGGCCACGCGCCGACCGCGTTTCCGGCGGTGGCGCAGGCTTGCGGGTGGAGGCTGCTCGCGAGCGGCGGCGTCGCACCACTCCCGGGCTCGTACGGGGCCTCGTCGCCCGTATCGCTCGCCGCGGACGCTGGCTGTGGCTGTGGCGGCTCGGGCGCGACGGGGCGCTCGGGCACACCCGCGTCGAGCGCGACGGGCGCGACGGGCGCGACGGGCGGCGGAGGGAGCTCCGGCACCGTGACCGAGTCGGCCGCGACCGGCGGCGCCGTCGGACCGCAGGCGGCGAAGAGCGCGGCGGTGAGGGCGAGAAAGCTCGCGCGATCGACCTGCATGGCCCGAAGGTATCACTTCGCGCCCGCGCGCAAGCAGCGGCCGGGAGCGTACAATCGACGGATGCGGCTCGGTCCCTGCCTCCTCCTGCTTGGCTGCGCCGCGCCCGCGCGCCTCGAGGGCACGGCCGGGGCGGCGGGCGCTCCGGCCTCTTCGGGCGCTCCGGCCTCTTCGGGCGCTCTGGCCTCTTCGGGCGCTCCGGCGACCGCGTCCGTCGCGACGGTGACCTCCGAAGCCCCCACGTCCGCGGAGGGCCCCTGCGGAGGGCGCGCGAAGCGGTGGTCCTTCAACGAGGGCTCGCAGGCCTTCGCCCGCGTGCAGCGAGGGTGGTCGAAGGCTCGGGTCAGCGCGGCGCTCGGCGCACCGTCCAGCTGCGAGCGCGACGTGTGGACGTACGTCGGCGGACCGTACACGGGACCGGAGGTGCGTTACCGGCTCACCTTCGCGCGCGGAGTGGTCGCGGCCATCGACCACTCCGCCGTGGCCTGCCGCATGGTGGAGCGCACCGAGTGAACAGTACCCCGAATCACGCCGCGACCGTCGCCGCACGCCACCTCGTTGGCGTCGCGGCCCGCGCCCGACGGGCGGTGCGCTCATGAGCGACGACAAGACGAACGACGCCCCGACGCCTGCCACGGCCGAGGACCGCGAGGACCGCGACGCGATCGTGGCCCGGAGGCGCCTGCTCGTGGACGCGACTCTCCGAGCGCCGGTGACACCGCGCCCACCCACCGGAGCGCCCCAGGCGTCGCCGATGCCCTGCCTCAGCATCGCGTCCGGGCACCCGATGGAGCCCGTCGCGCCCGCCGGCTTCGAGCTGCCGCCGCCGCCGCCGGACAACGCGCGGCCCGCGCGCCTCGCCCTCGGGGCGCTGGCCCCGATCACCGCCGTCGGCGCCTTCGTCCTGGGCGTCCCCGAGCTCAGCCTCGTGTCCGTCGCGTTCGCCGCGCTCTGCGCGCTCACCGTGCGGGGGCGGCGGGAGACGGTGGGGCAGTCGCTCGCGATGGCCGCGCTCGACCGCGCGGCGCGCGGGCGTTTCGACGAGGCGCGCGCGCTGCTCGACGCGGTGGCTCCGCCCCGACACTTCTCGCACCTCGGCCAGGTGGTCGACTCGCAGCGGGCCGCGCTCGCGCTCTACGAGGGCGACCTCGAGGCCGCCGAGGCGTTCGCCACGGAGGCCGCGCGGGAGGGCGCGCGGCTGGGAATGTTGGGTGAGCTGCACCGGGGGAGCGCCCTCTCTCTGCGCGCCGTTGCGCGGGCGGCCCTTGGCAAAAAAGACGATTCTTTGTCTGATGTTGCGAAGCTTCGAGGGTCCTCGTTTCGGCAGGGTTCGTTCGTGGCGAGGGCCGCGCTCGCCGAGGCGCTCTTGTTCGCGCGGGAGCGTGATCTCGAGTCGCTCTCTCGTGTGCTCCGCGACGAGCGTGCGCTCCTGTTCGGTGCCACCGGCCCGCGCGAGCGCATGGTGGCGAGGGCCCTCGCGCGCATGGTGGCGGCCCGAAGGGTGAGCGTCTACCGGGAGCCGGGCAAACGCGACGAAGAGCCGCTCAGCGAACAGGCCTCGTGGGTGGCGCGGCTCGCGCCGGACGCGGCGGCCTACGCGAACACGGCAACGCTCGGCGCGCCCCAACCCGCCCCCGCTCGCCTCGACCCGGACGTGATCGCACGCGCAGAGAAGGGCGCGCCAAAGCCGCGCTCGCGTCGTGCGCGGCTCCTCGCGGTCGCGGGGTTGCTCCTCCTCGGGTTCTCCGCGCTCCTCGTGCTCGTCCGCGCGCGCGGACCGGCGCTCGAGCCGGCACCGATCGAGCCGGCGCCGATCCTCCCGCTCACGGTCGCGCTCCCGGTCCTCGCCGGGCTCGTGGGCGTCATCGCTTATCGGTACCTGCGCAGCAAGCGCCGGGTCGCGGACCTCAGCGCGGCCGGCGAGCTGCGTCTCCGCGGGCTCCACGAGGAGGCGCGCGCGGTGCTCGCGCCGCTGGTTCGCGACAAAGGGCTCCTGGTGGCGCCCCAGGCGCACCGCGAGCTCGCCGCGATCGCCAACGCGACGGGCGATCCGCGCGAGGCCGCCGCCCAGGCCGAGGCGGGCATTCGTGGCGTGCACGTCAGCGAGACCTCGAGGACGCTAGCGAGGCCCGTGCTGCTCCCGCAGCTCTACGGGGAGCTCGCGGCGGCGCTCGCCGCGGAGGGCCGCGTCGCCCGCGCAGAGGAGGAGCTCGACCGCGTCCGCGCGCTGCACGCCGACTACCCGTTCCTCGCGCGCGACACGTTCCGCGTGCGGCTCGTAGGCCTAGCCGCCACCGGGCGCCTCGACGAGGCCGCAGAGCTCGCCCGCTCGCGCCCCGTCGACCTCTTCCTCTCGATGCACGAGGAGCTCCTCTGCGACGCGCTGCGCGTCCACGCCGGCGACAGGCTCCCGGAAGGAGAGCGCGAGCGCGTCGAGCTCGAGGTCGGCGAGGAGCCCCGCGGCGGCTTCCTCGCGCGGGTCGCGCCTGCGCTGCACGCCGAGCTGCCCCGTCGCGGGGCGCGCGTCGTGGTCGCGGAGGAGCCCCCTCCCTCGAGCGGCCTGGCCGACGACCAAGAGGTCGAGGAGTCGGAGCCTCCGGAGCGCGCACAAACGCGATGAGCGCGATGAGCGCGATGAGCGCGATGAGCGCGATGAGCGCGATGAGCGCGATGAGCGCGATGAGCGCGCCTCAGCCGAAGCGACCGGTGATGTACTCCTCGGTGCGCGGATCTTCGGGCCGCGTGAAGAGGACGTCGGCCAGGCCGTACTCGACCACCTCACCCAGGTAGAAGAACGCCGTGTAGTCGGACACGCGCGCCGCCTGCTGCATCGAGTGGGTCACGATCACGATGGTGTACCGGTCGCTGAGCTCGTGAATGAGCTCCTCGATGCGCGCGGTGGCGATCGGATCGAGCGACGAGCACGGCTCGTCCATGAGGATCACCTCCGGCTCCAGGGCGAGACACCGCGCGATACAGAGCCTCTGCTGCTGCCCGCCGGAGAGGCCGCCAGCGGTCCTCCCGAGCCCGTCCTTCATCTCCGACCAGAGCGCCGCCTGGCTGAGCGCCGCCTCGACCACCGAGTCGGCGTTGGCGGGCCGGATGCCGTTCAGGCGCAGGCCGGAGAGCACGTTGTCGCGCACGGACATGTCCGGGAAAGGATTGGGTTTTTGGAACACCATCCCGACCCGACGCCGCACACTCACGGGGTCGACCTCGGGCCCGTAGATGCTCTCGCCGTCGAGCAGCACCTCGCCCGTGCGCGTGGCCCCGGGGACCACCTCGTGCATGCGGTTCAGGCACCGGATGAACGTGGACTTGCCGCAGCCCGAGGGCCCGATCACGGCGGTGACGCGGTTCTCGACGACCGGCATCGTCACGCGCTTCAGCGCGACGGCCTCGCGGAACGCCGCGCCGAGCGCGACGGCCTCCATCTTCGCGGGCCGGGGCTTCGGCGGCGGCGCGCTCGAGCGGCTCATGGGCGCTCCTCGCGGCTAGGACGAGACGGGGAGACGAGGCGCGCGACGACGTGAAACGTCAGGACCACCGCCACGAGCGCGAGGGCGGCGCTCCAGGCGCGCGCGCTGGCGACGGCGGGGTCGGGCTCGGTCGAGGCCGTGTACACCGCCACGGAGAGCGCCTCGACGCGAGCGCTCGCGCCGAGGAGCAAGAGCGGCGCGGTCTCCCCGGCAGCACGCCCGATCGCGACGAGCGCGCCGGTCGCGATGCCCCGGGCCGCGCTCGGGAGCACCACGCGCGCGATGACCTGGAACCGGGTCGCGCCGAGCGCGAGCGCCGCCTCACGCACGCGCTCGGGGACGCTGCGGACGGCGACCTCGGTGGCGCGCGCCACCGTGGGCACCATCACCAGCGCGAGCACGGCGCTGCCGAGGAGCGACGACGGGCGCGCGCCGGTGCCCGCGACGACCACCGCGGCGAAGGCGGCGAACACGACCGACGGGATGGCCGCGAGCCCGTCGGCCGCGACGCGCGCGGCGGCGACGAGACGGCCGGTGCGCGCCTCGGCGAGGTGCACGCCTGCGAAGAACCCCACGGGGAGCGCCGCCGCGCACGCCACGCCCACGACCTCGGCCGTCCCGAGGGCCGCGCGAAGCAGCCCCGCGCCGCCCCGTGCGTGCGCGAGCCCGCGGAGCCCGTGAGCGATCACGGAGAACAGGACCTCGCCGAGCGCCACGACCGTGATCACGGTCGCCACCGTGGCGAGCCCGCGCACGAGGGCTTCGCTCGCGCGGCGCGAGCCGAGGGTGCGCTCGGAGCGGGCGCCGTCCAGCGCAGCCAGGGGCCCGCGGGGGATCTCCGGGCGCGCGCGCGCGGCGGTGGAGGGGCTGGGCGTGGCGAGGCTCATGGCGCCTCGCCGAGCTCGCCCTCGGAGGGACCGGTCGAGAGCCCCGCCGAGCGGCGGCGGAGCGTGCGCCGGACGACGCCGTGGGCGCCGAGATTGAAGGCCACGGTGGTCACGAGCAGCACGAGCCCAAGCTCGCTCAGGGCGGAGGCGTGCGCGCCCTCCGCGCCCCCGAGCTCCGCGAGGAGCAGGCTGGCCGCGGTGTGCGCGGGCGTGAGGAGCGACGACGCAGAGCGCACGCTGCCGCCGATCACCATCGAGACCGCCATCGTCTCGCCGAGCGCGCGGCCGAGCCCGAGCATCACCGCCGCGAACAGGCCCGCGCGCGCGTGGGGCAGCACGACATACCGCACCACCTCCCACCTCGTACCTCCAAGCGCGAGCCCCGCCTCGCGCAGCGACGCGGGCACGGCGGAGATCACGTCGCGCATGACGGCCGTGATCGTGGGGAGGGCCATGAGGGCGAGCACGAGCGCCGCGGAGAGCACGCCGAAGCCCGCGCGCGGGTCGTGGTGGACGGGGCGCGCGAGGGCCTCGCGCACGAACGGGACGAGGACCGCGATCCCCCAGAGGCCGTAGACGACCCCGGGCACGGCCGCGAGCACCTCGACCAGCGACGCGAGCGGCCCTCGCGCCCTCGGCGGCGCGAACTCGGTCACGTAGAGGGCGACGAGGAAGCCGCCCGGGACGGCGAGGGCGAGCGCGAGGGCCGACGTGAGCCACGTGTCCGCTAGCACGGTGAGCGCGCCGAAGCTGCCCGCGGCCGGGTCCCACGTGGACGTCGAGACGAACCGGAGCCCCTCGGACGAGAGGGCCCCCCGCGCGCCGAGCGCGAGCGCCACGACCATCCCGGCCACCGTGGCCACGAGCAGGACGCACGCGGCCTGCGCGAGGCCACGCAGCGACACCGCGACGCCGCGCGTGACGCGCTCGACGGGCCGGCTCACGCCTCGCTCCCCTCGCTCGCGTTTGGCGCTCACGGCAGCGCCCGGTTCGAGGGGCGCTCGCGCGGCGTGATCTTCTGCGCGGGGAGGCTCACCGTGAAGCACATTCCGCGGCCCGGCGAGCTCTGCACCTTCACGCCGCCATCCATGGCCTCCGAGAGGTGCTTCACGATCGCGAGCCCGAGCCCGGTGCCGCCCACGTCGCGCGAGCGCCCCGGGTCGACCCGGTAGAACCGCTCGAAGAGGCGCGGCAGGTGCTGCGCCTCCACGCCCGGGCCCGTATCGCTCACCGTGAGGCGCGCGAGGGGACCCTCCAGCGTGGCGCCGATCGTGACCGACGAACCCTCCGGGCAGTACTTGACCGCGTTGTCGACGAGGTTCGTCACGACCTGCTCGAGGGCGCGGCGGTCGGCGTAGACCTCGACGCCGTCGGCGACGTCGACCAGCACGCGCATGTCCTTCTTCTGCGCGCGCTCCTTGAAGAGCGTCGCGACGTGTTGAGCGAAGGCGCGAAACGCGAGCAGCTCGGGCTTGAGCTTGAGCTCGCGCGACTCGATGCGCGAGAGATCGAGCAAATCCTCGATGAGGCGCTGGAGCCGCTCGCCGTTGCGCTCGATGATCGAGAGGAACTGCTCGGCGGCCTCGGGGTCTCTTCGCTGCGCGATGCGGAGGGTCTCCGCCGCCGAGAGCACCGCCGTCACGGGCGTGCGCAGCTCGTGGGAGACGTTCGCCACGAAGTCGCGACGCAGCGACTCGAGTCGACGGATCTCGGTGACGTCGAAGAACACGGCGAGCACGCCGCCGCCCTCGCCCTCGAACGACGAGGCGCGCACGAGGAGCCGCCGCGGCTTGATGCCGCCCACCTCGACCTCGCCCGAGCACGCAGACCTAAGCTTGCGCGCGCGGTCGAACAGCTCCTTCAGCTCGGCGTGCCGCACGACCTCGAGGAGCGGCACGCCCACCATGTCGCTGCGCACGAGCAGCATCTCGCGAAACGCAGGGTTCATGAGCGCCACGTCCCCCGCCCCGTCGAGCAACATCACGCCCTCTTGCATGCCCTCGAGCACGCCGCTCAGGAGGTCGCGCTCCTCGCGCAGCTCACCGAGGGTGCGCGCGAGGTTGCTGGCGAGCTGGTCGAGCGCTTGACCGAGCTCGCGGGACTCTTCTTGCTCGTGGACGCCGAGGGTCCGCGCGCTGAGGTCTCCCTCTTGAATGCGACGCGCCGCCTCGGTCAGCGGGCGCACGAGCGACAGCGCCGCCCGCGCCGAGGCCTCCGAGACCAGCGCCGCGCACACCGCCGCGCCGAACAGCGCCGCGAGCGCCGCGCCGCCCGTGAGCCTCGAGGTGAGCGCGAGCGTCGTCGCGCCGAACAGCGCAAAGAGCGCCAACGACAGGGGAAACAACCGCCCGCGAACGCCGCCGCGCAAGGCGCCTAGCTCGCGTCGTCGGGCGTCGACGCGAAGCGATAGCCCACGCCGCGCACGGTCTCGATGTAGTCGCCCGACGCGCCTAGCTTCTCGCGCAGCCGCTTCACGTGGGTGTCCACCGTGCGCGTGGTGATGTCGGCCTCGATCCCCCAGACGTCGCTCAGCAGCGTGGCGCGGCTCTGCACGCGGTTCTTGCGGTCGTACAGCGTGACGAGCAGCTTGAACTCGAGCGCGGTGAGCTCGAGCTCGTCGCCCGCGGACCACACGCGGTGCGCGTCGCGGTCGATCTTCAGAGTGCCGAACACGATCTCCGCGCCCGCCGTGGGCTCGAGCGTGCCGCGCCGGAGAATGGCCTGAATGCGGAGCAGCAGCTCGCGCACGCTGAACGGCTTGACCACGTAGTCGTCGGCGCCGAGCTCGAAGCCGACGACGCGATCGATCTCCTCGCCCTTCGCCGTGAGGATGACGACCTGCGTCCCGCGGAGCGCCGGATCGGCCTTGATCTGACGACAGACCTCGGTGCCGGACATGTCGGGGAGCATGAGGTCGAGGAGCACGAGATCGGGCTTCTTCTCGCGCACGGCGCGGAGCCCGTCGTCGCCCCGGCTCGCCACCACGACCTTGTGGCCCCGGTCGCGCAGGTTGTACTCGAGGACCTGCTGGATGTCCGCCTCGTCTTCGATGACAAGGATCTTCGCCATGCGCGCAGTCTAGGCCGTCGAGGGGCGTGGGCTGTGACGAATGGGTGTCATGAGCGCGACGACGCGCACGCGCCTCGCGGTCGTAGCGGTTGACGCGGCGCCCGCGCCGTTCGATAGCAGCGTTGGGATGTTCGAAGGGATCCGCGTGGTCGTCGTCGTGCCGGCCTACGACGAGGAGCGGCACCTCCGCGCGGTGCTCGCGGGCCTGCCCGCGTGGGTCGACTCCGCGCTCGTGGTCGACGACGCGAGCCGCGACGGCACCCGCCGCGTGGCGCGCGAGGTGGCGGCGCTCGACGGGCGCGTGCGACTGCTTTGTCACCCCTCGAACCGCGGCGTCGGCGCGGCGATCGTGACCGGCTACCGCGAGGGCGCGGCCCTGCACCCGGGCGACCGCGTCGCCCTCGTGGTCATGGCGGGCGACGGGCAAATGAGCCCCTCCGACCTGCCCGCCCTGGTGGCGCCGATCGCCGCCGACGCCGCCGACTACGTGAAGGGAAACCGCTTCGCGCGCCCCTCGATCGCCCAGATGCCGCGCGATCGCTACCTGGGCTCGCTCGTGTTCTCGCGGCTCACCGCCGCCGCGACGGGCCTCCCCATCCACGACAGCCAGTGTGGGTACACCGCGCTCTCCGGCGAGGCGTGCGCGGCCCTCGACCTTGACACACTCTGGCCCGGCTTCGGGTATCCCAACGACCTCCTGGGGCAGCTCGCGGTTCGCGGGCTCCGGGTGGCGGAGGTGCCCGTCGAGGCGAGCTACGCCGACGAGACCAGCAAGCTCCGGTGGCGCCACCTCCCCGCGATCGCCTGGCTGGTTGGCCGCGCCCTCTGGCGGCGCCGCGGCCGGGAGCCCCGCCGACGGTGACCCGTGCGTGCGCTGACGGAGGCGCCCCACCTCTGCCCTCCACGCGCGAGCGGACGCCGAATCCACGCCTGAGCAGGTCGGCACATCTTTTGCTTACTCACACCGCTCACTCACCCGAAGGAACGCTGATGCCCCGTATCCCCCGTCGACTCACCCGGCCGCTGGCGCTCTTCGCGTCGCCCGTGCTCCTCGGGTTCGCCGCGCTGGCCTCGCTGACCGTGCCGGCCTGCGGGGGCCTGGTGACCGATCCGCCCCCGGCCGAGGTCGACTCCGGCGTGGTCGTGCCGCCGCCGCCGCCGCCGCGCGACGCGGGTCGGCCGGGGCTCGACGCCGCTCTCCCGCCGGCTCCGCCGCGGCCGCCGCTGCCGCCCGTGACGCAAGCGCCCGAAATCCTGTTCGACCCCGTCGAGTCCGGCCAGACCGTCACGCTCGCGGTGCCGCCCAACGCGCTCGGCTTCAACGTCGTGGTGCGCGGCGAGGCGAACGACGTGGTCGGCATTCGGACCCTCACCAGCCCATCGGGCGAGGTGGTCCTCCGCGACCACCGGGTCATCGGAGCCTCCTTCGAGACGAGCGAGGGCGACCAAGGCATCGCCGCCGCGTCGGTGCCCCAGAACCGCCTCGCGTCCGCGGCCCCGGTCGAGCCTGGCGCGTGGACCGTGCAGGTGACCGGCCCCACCGGCCGCGCCCTGCGTGTGTCGGCGCGCGTTCAGATCTCCGGGGACGGCACGTTCCGAGGGGGCGCCGCCGATCTCCACGTCTACCTGCCCAAGGGGCTGCGCATCGACGACCCCACGTCCTCGCACGTCGTCAGCGCCGCGACCGCGGCCACGGATCGGGCCGTCGAGGCGCGCCTGTCCCCGTTGTTTCAAGGGCTCGAGGCCGGCTTCGGCGTCATCCGGGGCGACGTGACCTTCCACGACGTCGACGCAGCCTTCCTCCGCATCGCCAACGAGAGCGCCCTCGCGCGCGCGTTCGGCGCGTCGAGTGGCGTGGCCGACGGGGGGCAGGCGCTCCACGTGCTGTTCACCAACGACCTCGACCTCGGCGACGGCGTCTGGGGCATCGCCCCCGGCATTCCGGGAGCGGCCACGCGCACGGGCACGTCCATGAGCGGCGTGGTGCTCGCCATCACGCCGGAGACGCCCGCCGACCTCGACGGCCTCGCCTTGCTCCACGAGTTTGGGCACTTCATCGGGCTCGCCCACACGACCGAGTTCAGCCGCGACTTCGTCGATCCGCTCGACGACACGCCCTCCTGTGTCGGGATCCTCGATCCACAGCGACCGTCGAGCATCGACCGCTGCCCCGACAAAAACAACCTCATGTTCCCCACGCTTTGGGGAGACACGATCACCGTGAGCGACTCGCAGCGCATCATTCTGCGCGGCTCACCCTCGTACAAGGCGTTCGTCGGCGCCGCCACGCCCGTCGCCGACGCCGGGACCCCGCTCGACGCCGGGACCCCGCCCGGCTTCATGCCGCCGCGCGCCCCCGGACCGACCGCGCTGCCGATCGCTCGCGGGGCGATCCGGCTCACGCGCTCTGGGCGGCCCCTCACCGCGACCGAGCGCTTCGTGTTCGGTGGCCTGTGCGGACAGACCCCGCTCGACGCCGGGCGCTTCGCAGGTCACCTTGGCGGGGTCGCGGCCCGCGAGGAGCTCGCCCGCATGGCCCACGACGCGGACCTCCCAGGTATCCTGCGCACGCGCGCCGCCCGCATGCTCGCCCACGCGCCGCGCTGAGACCCGCGCGCCTCGCCTACTCGAGGCGCTCCTTGGCGACCTCGATGCCGCGGAGCGCCTCCTCGGCGACCGCGAGGAAGTCGCTCGCGGTGATCATGCCCACGAGGGCCCCGTCTTCGGCGACCACCGGCAGCGAGTGGATGCCCGAGTCGAGCATCGTTCGCGCCGCCGTGTGGGCGTGGGTGGTAGCCCGCACGGACTTCACGGGCGTCTGCATCACCGCGCCCACCGGATCGGTGCGGTTCTTGTCACCCGCGAGCGCGTTCAGCAGGTCGCGATCGGAGACCAGCCCGACCAGGTGGTAGCGACCATCGACCACGGGGAGGTGGTGCACCCGCGCCGTCGCCATGACGTGCATGGCCTTGGCGATGGGCTCCCCCTCGCGGACGGAGAGGACGTCGGTGATCATCAGCTCGTCGACCTGGCGGTGGTGACGGTGCATGGCTTGCTCCTCGTGTCGGGTCATGGGCTCGCCCGGCGCAGGTGTCGCGCGGCGCGACAGAAGCAGAGCACAGCCGCTGGGGGCGTCAATCGGCGTGGAACAGCCGGCGCTCTTCCGCGTGCTCGCGCAGCAACGTGGCGGGCTTGAAGCGCTCGCCGAAACGCGCCTCGTACCCACGCAGGCGGCGAAGCAGCTCGACCGCTCCGAGCGTGTCCACGTAGCGGAAGGGGCCGCCGCGGAGGGCGGGGAAGCCGAGCCCGAGCACGGCGCCCACGTCGCCATCGCGTGCCGAGCGGAGGACCCCCTCTTCCAAACAGCGGACGGCCTCGTTCACGAGGGGGAGCGCGCAGCGCATCTGCACCTCTTCGGCCGCGAGGCGCTTGCTCGGCTCCACCCCGATGACCTCGTAAATAGTGGGATCTACATACTTTCCAGGCGTTCGGCCGGTGTACGAGTAGAACCCGAGGCCGCTCTTCCGTCCGAGCCGACCTCGCGCGACCAGACGCTCGAGCCCCGCCGGGGCGCGCATGCGATCGCCGTAGGCCGCGGCGGTGCGGGTCGCCACGCGAGCGCACACGTCGAGGCCGATCTCGTCGAGCAGCCGCAGCGGCCCCACCGGGAAGCCCCACGCCACCAGCGCCGCGTCGATGGCGTCGATGGCGACACCCTCGGCGAGCAGGTAGGCCGCCTCGTTCAGGTACGGCGTGAGCGTGCGGGTCGTGAAGAAGCCCGTGCCGTCTTGGACGACGATGACCGTCTTGCCCTGGCGTTTGCCGAGGGCCACGGCGGCCGCGATCGCGGGATCGCCGGTGCGCTCGCCACGGACGACCTCGAGCAGCGGCATGCGATGCACGGGGTGCGCGTAGTGCATCCCCACGACCCGCTCCGGGCGCGCCGCGCCCTCCGCGATACGGGTGATCGGCACGGACGAGGTGCAGGAACCGATCACGCAGCCAGGGCTCGCAGCCTCGATCTCGCGCACGACGCGGCGCTTCAGCTCGAGGTCCTCGAAGACCGCCTCGACGACGAGCCCGCAGCGACCGAGCCCCTCGTACCCGACCCCACCTTCCACGCGCGCGAGGATCCGCGCGGGCTCCGCGAGCGCGATGCGACCGCGGGCCGCCCACGTGTCGAGCAGCGACCGGATGTGGCGACGCGCCCCCGAGAGCGCCGCGCTGTCGAGATCGCTCAGCGTCACGTGGAGCCCAGCGAGCGCGCTCACGTAGCCGATGCCCGCGCCCATGACGCCCGCGCCCACCACGGCGACCTCGGCCGGCGCCTCGGCCGGCGCGGGGGCGCTCGGGCGGGCGCGTGGGTCGAGGCCGGTCTCCTTCTTCAGCGCCGTCGTCGCGAAGAAGAGCGTCATGAGCTGCTTGGCCACGTCGCCCACGACGAGCTCGCCGAAGGCCTGGGCCTCGAGCGCCCCGGACGCCTCGAACCCCTTGCGCGAGTGGCGCTCGAGCACGTCGACGATGCGCTCCGGCGCGGGATAGAGGCCGCGGGTCTTGGCGTGGAGGTCGGCGCGCGCCTTCGCGAACAGCACACGGGTACCGATCGCGTTTCGCTCGAGCAGAAGGGTGCGGAGGGCCTCTCCTGGGGTGGCGCGCGGGAGCCTCCGGCGCGGCCCGCGCTTGTCGCGGGCGAGGGTGAGGGCCCGCGCGACGGCGGTGGCGAGGAGGGCCTCCTCCGAGCAGACCTCGTCGATGAGCCCGAGCCGCAGGGCCTCTTCGGCGCTAACCGTGCGCCCGCTGAGCCCGAGGTCGAGAGCGCGCTCGAGCCCGGCGCGGTCGGCCAGGCGCTGGAGGCCGTTCGAGAACGGGAGGAGGCCGAGCTTCACCTCAGGCAGGCCAAAGCACGTGCGGGGATCGCGCGTGGCCACCACGGCGCGCGCCGCGAGGGCGAGCTCGAAGCCGCCGCCGAGCGCCGCTCCGTGGACCGCCACCACGACCGGGTGCCCGGTGGTGAGCTCGGCGAGCCGCCGGGCGAGCTCCAGGGCGAGATCGCGCGCCTCGGCCGCGACCCGCACGGCGCGGAGGTGCCCGATGTCGGCCCCGGCCACGAACGAGCCCGGCTTTCCGCTGCGGACCACGATGCCGAGCACGCTCGAGTCGTCGCGGAGCGCCCGCAGGGCCGTCGCGAGGTCGTCGCCCAGCTCGGGGCCCAGCACGTTCAGCGGGCGCGCGGGATCGTCGAGCGTGACGACCGCCACGTGGTCGTCGCGCACCGCCACCGACGCCTTCGGCGTGCGGCCCGCATCACCACCTGGGTCCGCCGCCACGGGGCCGCCCAGCCTCACCGGCGGCGCGCCACGGGTGGAGAGGTCGGCGGCATCATGCCGCGACTATCGCCACCCTAGCGCGTCGCGTCAACCTGCATGGCGACACCGCGCCTCCGGCCCGGGCCTTCGGCTCACGTGGCGGTTCGCGACCAGGTAGCGAAAATCACGAAACATTTCGACAATGTTAGGGCGCCGCCCGGACTCACGTGCGCGATAGGATAAAGTGTGTTAGGGGGGCACAACAGGGTGTGCGGCGAAGCGCGCCTTCCGGGAGCCCAACGGCGGGCCCCGGCCGCCCTCCTCGACAGGTGCACGATGCCCACGCTCTCGGAAGTACTCACGAACGAAGCCAAGAAGAGCCAAGTGATCAAAGACTGCTGCGAGCTCATCGACGCAGAGGTGAAGGACAAGAGCGGGATCTCCGGGCTCGCGATCAAGGCGGGCTTCAGCGCGGTGAAGGGTATCAAGCCGGGCTTCGTCGAGCACGCGGTCGAGGACCTCCTCCCCGAGTTCGCGCGAGTCCTCGACCCGCTCTTCCAGGACGCGAAGGGCGCGAGCCGCACGGCCCACGAGCACTTCTCCGCGCACTCCGGCAAGGTCGCCGACGCGCTCCTCCAAATCACCGACGCGAAGGCTACCCGCGCCAAGAACACGATCGCCAAAGGCGCCTACGAGAAGCTCCGCGGGACCGCGAAGAAGAACGTCGAGGCCGCCGCGCCGCGCCTCGGCAAGATGATCGACAAGTACACCTGAGCGCCGCCGCGCTTGACGCGCGCTCCGCATGAGGTTGACGAAGGGAGCCACTCCCCGATGATGATCGGGTGGCTCCCTTCGTTCGTCGTGGCCTGAGGCGCATCGTGGCTGGGGTCGCGTCGGTCGCCGCGCTCGCGACGTGCGCGCCCGCGAGCCCGCGCGGCGCCGGGCCCGCGCCCGCGGTCCCCGCTGCCCGGGGCGCGCCCCCCGCGTCGGGGCCGAGGACGATCACCTACGACGTCACGTACGACCCGGCGACGATGCGACTCACGGTGGACGCCCGCTTCCCCCCCGGGACGGGCTTGCTGGCCGTCGAGCCCGGCGCGGAGCGGTGGCTGCAGGGACTGGTCGTGCCGGCGGGCGAGGCGGGCGCGGTGCATGCGCGCGCCGACGGCCGCGTCGCGGTGGAGTGCGCGGGAGGCTGTGGGGTGCGGTACGGCTATGCCGTCGGCGAGGCGGGCCGCGCGCTCCGAGATCTCGACGTCGCCTACACCGCCGGCGCCACGGTCATCGCGCCCGCCTCGAGCTGGTTGCTCGCGCCCGTCGGCGCCCCCGAGGACACGAGTGCACTCTACACAGTTCGCGCCCGGGCGCCGGCGACGTTCGTGTCCGGCCTGGCGCCCGATCCCGGCGGCGAGCGACGGAGCGCGACCCTCGCCCATTTGCGCCGCGCCCCGTACTCGGCCTTCGGTGAGCTCGACGTCGTCCCCGTGCGCGCGGAGGACACGGAGCTCACGCTCGCGCTGCCCCGCGGCGCGCC
Organism: Myxococcales bacterium; assembly: GCA_016720545.1. NCBI lineage: Bacteria > Pseudomonadati > Myxococcota > Myxococcia > Myxococcales > Myxococcales bacterium. The sequence continues at coordinate 129,068 of JADKKK010000007.1, read as the reverse complement.
CGCGCCGCCGCGCGCGGATCTCGTCGCCTGGGTGGAGCGCAGCGCACGCGCCGTGCGAGCCGCGCTCGGGGTCTTCCCCGCGCGCCACGCGGCGCTCCTCGTGTTGCCCGTCCCGGGCGACGACGTGGAGGTCGGCTTCTCGATGGCAGGCTCGTCGATCGTGCTCCGCGTGGGCCGCGACACCCCGCGGTCGGCGCTCGAACGAGACTGGGTCCTCACCCACGAGATGCTCCACTTCGCGTGCCCCTCGCAGCCCGTCGCGCGCGACTGGGCCGAGGAGGGCATGGCCACCTACGTCGAGCCGTTCGCGCGCGCGCGCGCCGGGCTCATCACCAGGGAGGAGGCGTGGTCGGGCCTCGTGCGCGGCTTCCACTTCGGCCAACCGCAGGCGGGCGACGAGGGGCTCGACCTCACGCGCACCTGGGGCCGCGTCTACTGGGGAGGGGCCCTGTTCTACTTTGTCGCGGACTACACGCTCCGAGTCCGCACCGCCGGGAAGAAGACGTTGTTCGACGCGCTGGCGGCGATCGTCGCCGACGGCGGGACCAACGCCGCCACCTGGCCGCTCGAGCGGGTCTTCGCGATCGGTGACGCGGCGACCGGCGCGACCGTGCTGAACGAGCTGCTCCTCGCGCACGGCGCGCGGCCCACGCGCTTCGACTACGAGGCGGCCCTCGCCGACCTGGGCGTGCAGCGCCGAGGCGAGGTCGTGGTGCTCGACCCACGCGCGCCCCGCGCGGCCCTGGCGCGCGCCTGGTAGCGCCCAATTCGAAGAGACCGTCCCCTCCCCGCGAGGCTTCCCCGCGGGCGCGACCCGCGTAGACTCCGCTCGCCTTGCCCGCCCTCGCGCCCCAACGCACGCGCCCCCGGCCGCGCCCCCGCCCGCCCTCGCCTCGCGACGCGCGCGCGCGCGCCGGCGTGCTCGCGCTCGCGGTCGCGGCGACCCTCGCGCCGGTCGTGGCCGCGGCAGACGGCCCACCCAGCGGGCCCGACCCTACGAAACGCACCTCGACCCTCGGCTGGCTTCGCCTCGGTGGCGCGGAGGGGTGCGTCGCCACGCAGCCCCTCGCCCGCGCGGTGGAGGAGCGTCTCGGCCGCACCGTCTTCGTCTCGCCGGCCGATGCGGACGTCTCGGTAGAGGGGCGTATCGAACGAAAAGGACAGGGTTTTTCGGCGACGATCTTGCTCCGCGACGCCGAGGGTAGGGCGCTCGGCACCCGTACGCTCGATCGGGTGGAGCCTCGGTGCGAGGCGCTGACCGAGTCCCTCGTGCTCATCATCGCGGTGATGATCGATCCGGACGCCGCGCTCGCCCCCGCGGGCAAGGCGTCCGCCTCCGCGTCGTCTTCGGCGCCGCCCAGCGGCTCGGCCACGCCACCCCCGTCGGCGCCCGCGAGCTCGACCGCGCCGCCCGCCGCGCCCTCGATCCCTCCGCCGCCTACACCCGCTCGGCCCTCGGAGCCCGCCGTGCGCGTGGAGGGAGGCCTCGGAGGGCGGCTCGCCCTCGGGGTCGTGCCTGGCGTGGGGGGCGTGGGGGTCGGGGCCTCGGCCTTCGGCGTCCTCGTGCCGCGCGGGTTCCCTGGCCTCCAGGTGCGGGCCGCGTTCCTGTTCCCGCAGAGCAGCGCCGCGGCGCCGGGGAAGAGCGGCGCGGAGTCGGCCGAGGTCTCTTTCGCCCACGCGAGCCTCGGGAGCGCGCTCTGCCCGCTCGCCCACGAGACCGGGCGGCTGTTCCTCACGGCGTGCGTCGAGGGCGAGCTCGGCCTCCTGCTCGCGCGCCCGTCGGGGCTCCCGCGCGCGGTGAACGAGGCCCGACCGACGCTGGCCGGCGGCGCGAGCTTCGGGCTCTCCGTCCGCCTCGTGGGCCCGCTCACGCTGCGCGCGGGGGCCCTCGGCCTCGTCCCGCTGCTCCGCGACTCGTTCCGCATTTCTTTGCCAAGTGGCGAAGACTACGAGGTTTTTCGCCAGTCACCGGTGACCGGCGCGCTCGACCTGGGGCTCGGTCTCCGATTTCCCTAATAATCGCGGACGCGGCCCTCCACTCACTGGGAGTCCGCTCGATCCCCGCAAGAGAGACCCCTGTGCAGGCCGCCGCCACGCTCCCCGATCCGCTCCCCGATCCGGTCCAGGATCCGCTTCAGGATCCGCGGGGCGCCCCGCTCGACGTGGCGACGGTGTTCCGCGAGCACCTCCCGTTCGTGTTCCGCGCGCTCCGGCGGCTGGGGGTCGCGGAGGGCGACATCGACGACGTGTGTCAGGAGGTCTTCGTGGTGGTCATGCGCAAGCTCGCGGAGTTCGAGGGCCGCTCCCAGCTACGCACGTGGATCTACGGAATCTGCGTGCGGAGCGCCTCCGACTACCGCAAGCGGGCGCCGCGGCGCCGCGAGGTGCTGACCGACGAGGTCCCCGAGGGCGTCACCGGCAAGGGGCCGCACGAGTACGCGACCGAGGCCGAGGCCCGCGATCTGCTGGACCGCCTGCTCGCCGAGCTCGACGACGACAAGCGCGCGGTGTTCGTGCTCTACGAAATCGAGGAGCTGACGATGGCCGAGGTGGCGCTCGCCCTCGAGTGCCCGCTCCAGACCGCGTACTCGCGGCTCCACGCCGCGCGGAGGCGGGTGCAAGAGCGCGCGACGGAGCTCGCCGCCGCCGAAGGGCTCGCACCGAAGGAAGGACGGCGCCCGTGACCGACGATCCCATTCGCTTGCGGGACGAGGGCTCGGACTTCTTGAAGAAGGCCCTCGCCTCGGCGCGCGCCGAGGTCCCCGACGCCGCGCGCGCCGCCGCGCTGGAGGCCCGGATTCTGCCGCTGATGTTGCCGCCTCCGACGCCTCCGACGCCTCCGACACCTCCGACACCTCCGACGCCCCCGGGGGCAGCGGGGGCCGGCGGCGTTTCTGGGGGCCTCGTCGTCGCGAAGGGCCTGGTCTCCTTGAAGGCGGCGGTCGGGATCGCGGCGCTGGCGCTCGCGGGGAGCGCGGCCATCGCCGTCACGCGCCCCAGCGGCCCGTCGCTCCCCGCGGCCCCGGCCCCGAGCGTCGTCTTGGTTTCCGCGCGCGCGCCCGCGCCTGCGACTCCAAGCGCGCTCGTGCCGCTCGTGCCGCTCGTGCCGCTCGACGTGGGGCCAAGCGCGCCCGCGCCCGCGCCCAGCGCGCACCCCTCACCCGTGGTCCCTCGGTCGAGCGCCAGCGTCGACGATCTCGCGGCCGAGGCCGCCCTGCTGCGGGCCGCGCAAGACGGCCTCCGGGGTGATCCGAGCGCGGCCCTCGCCCGAGCGAGCGAGCACGCGCGGCGCTTCCCGCGCGGGGCCCTGACCCAGGAGCGCGAGGCCATCGCGATCGAGGCCCTCGTCAAGCTCGGCCGCGGCGGGGAGGCGCGCGCGCGGGCCGAGCGGTTCGCGAAGACCTTCCCGGGCTCGACCCACCAGCGGCGCCTCGACGCGCTCGTGGGTCGCTGAGTCAAAGAGCTCGAACTCAGGACGCATTTCGGCTGTCGATGCGATCGACTCCCCCCCCCCCGCCGCGGCCCCCCCCCCCCCCCCCCCCCCCCGCCCCCCCCCCCCGGCCCCCCCCCCCCCCCCCCCCCCCCCCCCCCGGCCCCCCCCCCCCCCCCCCGCCCCCCCCCCCCCCCCCCCCCCCCCCCTCCCCCCCCCCCCCCCCCCCCCCCCCCCCCCCCCCCGGGCCCCGCCCCCCGCCCCCCCACCCCCCCCCCCCGGGGCAGCGCGAGCCGAGGAACCACTGCTCGCGGAACCACGAGGGCATGCCGAGGGTCTCGGCGGGCAGCTCGGCCTGGCGCTCGAGCCCGTCGAGCTCCCCGGCGAGCCCAAGGCGCGCGGCGATCGACGCGATGAGCGCTCGCTCGTCCGCGGAGTAGTCGCCGTCGATCCGCGCGAGGAAGATGAGGTCCCGCACGATCGCCACGCGGGTGCGGCGGGAGAGCGTGGCCGAGTGCGCCAGCGCAGGCTCGAGGGCCGCTCGGTGCTCTCGCGTGGCCGTCGAGAGATCGAGCGGCACGCCGAGCAGGTGCGCCTGCTCCTCGATGAATCCTCGCTCGCGCTCGTGCAGCACCTCGTCGGCCATGGCCACCGCGCGCAACGTGGCGAGGTAGGCCCGCGCGTCGAACGCGCCGTCGCCCGCGTGCCGAGGCTCGTCCGTCTCGCGCCGGCCCGGCGCCCGGGAGAGCGCCGCCTCGTCGGCCTCACGGAGCGCCTCCCCGTCGCGGGGCGCCGCGCAGAGCACCGAGATGATGGGCTCGCCGCCAAACTCGATCGACGCGTGGGTGTCCCGCGCGCGAACCTCCACGCCGCCCTCCGCGGGCATCGGGACGCTCGCGTCGAACCGCGCCTCCCACCCGCTCGCCTCGAGACGCCGGAGCCACGACGCCGTGCTCTCGTGCCGCTCGGTCCTGCGGCCCTCGGGGCGCCCGAGCATGTCGACGATCTCGCGCCCGAAGAAGCAGACCTTCAGCGCGTTCTTGTCGCGGTCCTGCACGGGCAGGGCGTCGATGGCGGCGAAGACCACCTCGAAGTGGCTGAAACACAAGCAGAATCGGGTGTAGAAGTCGCGCTCGTGGCTGTGCAGGTTGGGCTCGCTCAAGACGAGCAGACGCGGGCCGAGCCACCGCAGGCGGCGCAGCACGTCGTCGCGCACGTCGCGGCCGTCGAGATCCGCCACGTGGTGGAGGGCGAACGAAGCGTTGATGACCGGCGGGCTCGGGCAGAGCGCGCGCATGCGGCGCCAGTCGCTCGCCGTGAGGGACTCGGCGGCCCCTTCGAAGGCGTGGAACGTCACCGCGACACCCGCGCGCCCGCCGCCTCCGCGACGCTCCGCCCCGCCTCCGAGAGGGCCGCGCCGGCCGGCTCCACCCCGAGGATCGTGAGGGAGGGTGGCGCCGCGAGGCCGGCCGGCGAGGCCGCCCCGAGCGCCTCGATGAGCGTGACGAGCTGCCGCCCCGAGCCGACGCCGACGTCGATCACCGTCGGCGAGGGGTCGCCTAGGCAGGCCCGGGCGAGCAGCGTGTTCGACAGCGACGTCGCGAGCCCGACGAGCGGCAGCGACGTCACGAGGAGCTGGAACAGGTGGATCTGCGGCACCTCGAACTGCTCGAGGTAGAGGCCCGCGCGACGCTCGGTCGCGGGCGACAGGCGACGCGCGAGGGCCGCGCCGAAGACATAGAGCAGCACCGCGCGCGGATCCGCGTCGTCGCCCACGTCGTCGAGCAGGCCCGCCAGCTCGCGGTCCGCCCCGGCCTCGTCGTGGGCGATCCGTTGGGCGATTCGGTGCAGTTGGTCGACACGAGCTTGGTGCAAGAGTCCTCCGAGCGAGGCGCGGAGGGTAGCAGCGGACCCACGCGCGGAGCACGCCTCCGCCGTCCGAACGCGAGCCAAACAAAAAAGTGCACGCCCCTCATAACGGGCCCGCCCTACCGCCACCCACCCTCCGAGCGACGAGCAGCGTGAACGATTGCGCGCGCGCGGGGCGCGACGCGCGGCACGGGTCGCGACGCGGAGGTGAGCATGAACCCCAGCGGCTCCCAGACGCCCGTCACCCACGCGGCCGGTACCTCGGGGCAGACCCCTACCAAGCAGCGCCTGGCCTTCAAGAGCCTCACGCTCTTCGCCACGCGCGAGGACGCCGCGGCCGATCGCGGCGGCTATGCGGTGTACGACCTCGGCGCGAAGCCCGTCGAGGCGGGCGTCGGCCAGGGGGAGGACACGGTCATCACCAAGCTGCCCATCCGCTCGCTCCGGGCCGGGCATTACGCCGCGGCGCGCGTGCGCGTGGCCTACGTGCGGTACGCCGTGCGCTCCACCCCTGCACTCGCTCGGCTACGCGGTGCCCGGCGAGTACGAGAACGTCCAGGTGCTCGCCAGCGACACTCTGCTCGACGGCCAGCTGCGCCAGAGGGGCTACTACCGCTACACGTTCCGCTCCCCCCTGACCGCCCCGGTGAGCGTCGAGGGGACCGACGCGCCCGTCCCGCTCACCACCGGGCTCGGGGGGATCTCTCTGGAGACCGGGGCCGACGGGTTGACCTACCTCGTGCCGGTCGACCTCACGATCGACACGGCGGTGTCATACGACCTGCACGCGATCTACGAGGTCAACACCCACGAGAGCTTCCGCTGGCGGGATGAGGCGGCGCCCGGCTACGCCGCCGGCGTCTACGACACCACGCCCACCTCGTTCGAGCCGGTGGTCAGCTTCGGGGCGAACAGCGCGCGGCTCTACTGGGAGCAGTGAGCGAGCGCGGCGTGGGTCGCGCCCGAAGAGAGCGGGCTCGCGTTCACGTGTGAGGTGCCGTAGACCTCGGGAATGCCCGGGGTCGCTCGCCTCGTCGTCGCGTTGACCTTCGCCCTCTCCGCGCTCGGCTTCGCCGTGAGCGGCTGCGGCTCCAACGTGGACCTAGGCGGCTTCCGGTCCGCCGACGCCGGCCCCGACGCCCCGGACGCCTCGACCGACTGAGCGCTCGACGCCCCGCCCCGCACGCCGGGGCGCCCGCGTACGGGCCCTGCGCGCCGCGCGGCCGCAGCCGCCCGGACATCCTGTAGGATGTCGGCCCGGCGGATGCTCTTCAACAGCTTCTTGTTCCTCTACTTTTTTCTGACGGTGTTCGCCCTCCGCTGGGCGCTACCGCAGCGCTTCGTCGGGCCGTTCCTCCTCGCGGCCAGCTACGCGTTCTACCTCTCGTGGGGGCTGAAGTACGGCGGGCTCATCCTCGGGATGACCCTCTTCACGTACGTGGCCGCCGGCCGCATCAAGAGCGCGCCGGACGCCGCCACCAAGAAGCGACGCCTCCTCGGCACGGTGGTGCTGCTGCTCTTGCCGCTCGTGTTCTTCAAGTACACCGACTTCCTCCTTGGCACGGTGGGCTCGAAGACTCGCCTCGAGATGGCGCTGCCGCTCGGCATTTCGTTCTTCACGTTCGAGATGCTGAGCTACGTGATCGATCTCTATCGGGGTGGCCCAGAGGCCAAGAGCGTCACCGAGTTCTTCCTGTACATTGCCTACTTCCCGCACCTCGTGGCCGGCCCGATCGTGCGCGCGGACGAGCTCTTGCCGGAGCTCGGGCGGGAGCACACCTTCGACTCCGAGAAGGTGTCCGAGGGCGCCTTCATCGCCCTGTTCGGCCTGGCGAAGAAGGTCGTCATCGCCGACAACCTGGGCGCCTTCGCGAACGCCGTCTTCGGCGCGCCCGACAAGCAGACAGGCCCGTATCTCTGGCTGGGCGTGCTGGCCTACACAGGTCAGATCTTCTGTGATTTCTCGGGATACACCGACATCGCGCGGGGCGGGTCGCTCATGCTCGGCTACGAGCTCCCCGACAACTTCGACTACCCGTACGCGAGCGCGAACATCGCCGAGTTCTGGCGCCGCTGGCACATGACCCTCTCGCGCTGGCTTCGCGACTATCTCTACATCTCGCTCGGGGGCAATCGCGGGGGCGCGCTCCGCACCTATCGGAACCTGTTCCTCACGATGCTGCTCGGCGGCCTGTGGCACGGCCCGCGGTGGACGTTCGTGGTGTGGGGCGGCTACCACGGGGCGCTCCTCGCGCTCCACAAGCTCTACGCCGACCGCACCGCGAAGGTGCCGGCGCTCGCCGCGCTTCGCAGATCCCTGCCCTACCGGGCGGTGGCCGTCGCCGTCACACTCCTCCAGGTGGTCGTAGGGTGGGTGTTCTTTCGAGCGGAGACCTTCGAGAAGGCCTGGACCGTGCTCCGCGGGATGGCGCTCGCGCGCGGCCCGGTGCCCACCTACGCCACCCTCCCCGACGACGCGAAGCTCACGCTCGGCCTCCTCGGCCTGCTCGTGGTCATTCATGTCTTCGGGGTGCACAAGGCGGGACTCCGCGCGCACCGCTGGCTGCCCGCGCCCGCGCGCGGCCTCGTGTGGGCCGCCCTCGCCTACGTGTGCTTCTTCTTCGCCACGAGCTCGCCGCTCTTCATCTATTTCAACTTCTGAGCGCACCCAGTGAGCCGCACAGACGACGCTGCGATAGCCCGCCCCGACACGCCCGCGCCCCTCCCCCCCGTGCACGACAGACCGCGCCCCGCGCGCCTCGCCGCGGCCAGGGCCTGGGCTCGGCGGCGCGTGGGGCTCATCGCCGTGTGGGCCGTGGCAGCCCTCGCGCTGGTCGACTACACGACGCGCTGCGCGCGGGTCATCACCCGCGACGACCCCGCCGAGCTCCAGGTGCTCGCGCTCGCCGGCGGGATCCCGCACGGCACGAGCTATCCCCTCTACGTGTGGCTCGTGCGGCTCTTCGTGAAGCTGCCGCTCGGGCCCATCGCCCTGCGCTTCAACCTGTTCTCGTCGCTGTGCGGGGCCCTCACGCTGTGCGCGCTCGGCGCGCTCGTGGCCGTCGTCGCGCGGCGCGACGGGGCGCGCGGGTGGTTCGCGGGCGCGTTCGCGGCGGGCGTGTTCGCGGTGGGTCACAGCTTCACCCAGGTGTCGATCTTCACCGGGATGTACACCCTCCACACCCTCATGGCCTTCGGGGGCTCTTCTTCTTCGCGCGCTGGATCGTGGGGCGAGACGGCCAGCGCCAGGGACGCGACGTGCAGATCGCGCTCGGCATTTTTGGCGCGATGTTGGCCAATCACGTCATGACCGTCGCCCTCTATCCGGGGGTGCTCGCGCTGCTCCTCTGGACCGGATACCGCGACAAGACGCAGCGATGGGCCATCGCCAAGGGCGTCGCGTGGGGCGCCGTCGCGGTGCTCACGCTCGACATCTTTCTCTATTATCTCCTCTGGCGAAACCACGTCCGCTACGACCACTGGGCGAGCATCTTGGCGGCGCCCAAGTTCTTCGACGTGCGCCCCGACCAGGCGCGCTCCTTCTGGTACTCGTGGTGGTACGAGGTGACGTGTCGTCAGTTCCGGTTCGACGTGACCGGCGCGACGTGGGGGCAGCGGGCCGCGCAGCTCGGCCTCATCTTTCCTCGCCTCTCGTGCGAGCTCTCCCCGGTGGTGGTCGCCCTCGCCATCGCCGGGGTGGGGCGGCTGTACATGCACGATCGCCGGCTCTGGTCCCTGTTGGCGCTCGTCATCTTCATGCACATCTATTTGGCGACGGGCTACACGGCGACCCTGAAGACTCATATCTATCTGCTCCCCGTCACCGGGCTCACCGCCTGCCTCGCGGGGTATGGTGTGCTCCCGCTCTTCGCGTTCGCGCGCGCGAAGCTCGGACTCCGTCGGCACGCGAGCCCAGCCTTCTTCGCCGCCGTCGCGCTCCTCGGGCTCGCCGCCCTCCCGCACCCCGTGAGCCGCAACCTCTTCGAGCGGTTGGCGCGGCACCACCCGAACGCGGGCACGCTCCTCCCCTTGCTCGGTGAGCGCCCCGATGAGCGCGAGGAATGGGAGAACCTCGCGGAGGCGCGGCTCACGGTCAGCGCGTTGCCTCCGCGCGCCCTGGTGTTCGCCGGGTGGTCCATCGCCTACGCCATCCAGTACGTCGGCCGCTTCGAGCGAGGCACGCACGAGCTCGAGGTGTACGAGCCGATGCCGTACGGCGTGGGCCGTTGGGAGTTCCCCATCGACTACGTCGAGCGCATCACGGACCCGAACCGCACGATACCTGTCTACTTTCAAGGCCAGAGCCAGCCGCCTGCGATACCCGGCTTCGTGCCCGTGCGCCGCACCCCCCAGCTCGTGGAGATGGTGAAGCAGCTTTGAAGCCGATGCGCATCCTCACCGTCACGCACTACATGCCTCCCCACCTGGGCGGCATCGAGATGGTCGCGGACGCGCTCGTCCGCGGCCTCGCGGCGCGCGGCCACGACACCCGCTGGGTCGCCTCGGCGGTGCCCGCGCGCCCAGGCTGGGACGGCTCGCGACTCCGCGTGCCCGCGTGGAACGCGCTCGAGGCGCGGGCCGGGCTGCCCTATCCGCTCTGGGCCGCCCGCGGGCTGCGCGACCTCGATAGGCAAGTCACCCTCGCCGACGTGGTGCACGTGCACGACTGCCTCTACATGGGCTCGGCCGCCGCCGTCGCCTCGGCCAGGCGCCTGGGAAAGCCGGTGTTGCTCACCCAGCACATCGGGATGGTGCCGTATGGACCGGTGCTCGATCGCGTCGAGCGGCTCGCCTACGCGACGCTCGGGCGCGCCGTGCTCGCAGGCGCCGACAAGCTCGTCGCGTGCGCCCCGCACGTGCCCGCGTTCTTCGCGGAGCTCGGCGTCGCGAGGCCGTTCGAGCTCATCCGCAACGGAATCGACGCCGAGCGCTTCGTGGGGGCGAGCCGCGAACGCCGCGCCGCCCTCCGCGCGCGCTACGACCTCGCCGACCGCGCGTGGTCCTCTTCTCCGGGGCGCCTGGTCGCGAAGAAGGGGTCGACAAGGTGGCCACCCTCCAGCGGACCCTCGCGGCCGACACGCCGGGGTCGGAGCTCTTCGTGGCCGGCGATGGCCCCCTGGCGCACCTGCTCCACGGCTCCCCGCGCACGCGCCGGCTGGGCGTCGTGTCGCCCGCCCAGATGCCGGAGCTCTACGCGCTCGCCGACCTGATGGTGCTTCCGTCGCACGGCGAGGGGCTGCCGCTCGGCGTGCAGGAGGCCATGCTCTCAGGAGCGAGCGTCGTCGTGTCGGACGACCCCGCGTTCCGCGACGGCCTCACCGGGATGCCGGGCGTGCGCTTCGCCCGGACCGCGGAGGAGCTGCTCGCCGCGAGCCGGCTCACGCTCGCGTCGCCCACGCCGCGCGCGTGGGTTCGCGAGGCCGCGGCGGCGCGCTGGGGCCTCGAGCCCTTCCTGGACGCGTACGAGCGCGCTCGCGTCGCTCCTGAAGGAATGAGTACTCGAAACCCGTGTCGAATATGGCGACTGAATAGAGCGATTGATTATTGCGACTAAATAGAGGAGCTAAATAGAGGGTCTGATTGTGCCGCCTGCTCGTGGCGACTGGGGCCTCAGTCCCGGGTCGCGTCGGGCGAGGCGTCACCGCCGTCGACCGAGGCGTCACCGCCGTCGACCGAGGCGTCGCCAGCGTCGACCGAGGCGTCGGGAGAGCTACCGTCGAGCCCGGGGGAAGCGTCGGATAGCGGCGGGGTCGAGGCGTCTCGCGGCAGAGCGGCCTCGCCATCGCCAAAGTTGCCGCCCGCGGAGGGCGCGCCCGTGGGCTCGGCCGCGATGCGATCGTCGTCGCCCGGCGGCAGCGGCTGCGGATTCAAGCTGCACGCGACGGTCGCACCCAGGAGGGCGCCGGCCGACGCGAGCGCGAGCGCGAGCCCGACGGCGGCCCGGGCGGGCAGACGAGGACGTCGGCGGTGGCGAGGACATCGTCCTCCGATGCGCGTGCGAGGTGCGCGGGTTCGGCATGGGAGACCTGAGGAGAATAGCGCGCCCGAGGCTCGGACGCATGGGACCTCTAGCAAGGTCTGCGCCCAGCGGCTCCCGGGCAAATCGAGGGGATCGCGCCCATGTGCCAGAGGAGGTCGTTCGGAGCCGGCACTTGGTGGCACACGATCCTTGCTACACTGCCCGGGTGGGCCCTGTTGTGCGAGTCGAGGCGGTGGAGCAAGCGCGTACGCGACGGCGACAGCGAGGGCCGCCGCACTGTGCTCGCCGAAGTCTCGTTCTCCATCGAACGCGGTGGACTCGTGATCCTCCGCGGCCCGAGCGGCTCCGGGCAAGACGACGCTCCTCGCGGTGGTGGGCGGCATGCTCTCCCCGACCTCCGGCGAGGTGTACCTCGACGGCGAGCCCACCTCCCGGCTCCGCGAGGCACACCGGGCGGAGGTGCGACGGCGCAAGGTGGGGTTCTTGTTCCAAGACCTCCAGCTCATCGACGCCCTCACCGCGCTCGAGAACGTGCTGCTCCCCGAGGTGCCGCTCCACGCCGTCACGCGGGCTCGGGAGGATCGCGCCATGGGGCTCCTGCGGCGCTTTGGGGTCGATCACCTCGCCGCCACCCCCGCGCGCTCGCTGTCGGGCGGCGAGCGGCAGCGCGTGGGCTCGCCCGCGCCTGCTCTTCGATCCCGCCTCGTGCTCGACGAGCCCACCGCCCACCTGGACGACGCCCGGACGCGGATCCGGGGACGAGCTCGTCGCCATGAAGGCCGAAGGCCGCGCCATCCTCGTCGCCAGCCACGACACGCGCGTCGCCTCGCACCCCGCGGTCACTCGGGTCCTCGTGCTGGCCGATGGCGCCTTGACACCTGAAGCGGACACGCCGGTCGGTGGGAGGAAGACCTCGTGAGGAACCTCGCGAGCCCCTAGGGCGAACGATGGTCTATGGCGGCCGCGAGCCGAAGGCGAGGTGTCGCCATGAACACGCAAGCGAGCCACCGGCGAGCGGCGTGCCGGCCGCCCGACCAGGAGGAAGGCGAACACGCAAGCGAGCCACCGGCGAGCGGCGTGCCTATGCCGCCCGACCGAAGGGAGGAAGGCATGAACACGCAAGCGAGCCACCGGCGAGCGGCGTGCCTATGCCGCCCGACCGAAGGGAGGAAGGCATGAACACGCAAGCGAGCCACCGGCGAGCGGCGTGCCTATGCCGCGCGAGCGGCGTGCTTATGCCGCCCGACCGAAGGGAGGAAGGCATGAACACGCAAGCGAGCCACCGGCGAGCGGCGCCTATGCCGCCCGACCGAAGGGAGGAAGGCATGAACACGCAAGCGAGCCACCGGCGGGCGGCGTGCCTATGCCGCCCGACCGAAGGGGAGGAAGGCATGAACACGCAAGCGAGCCACTGGCGAGCGGCGTGCCTAGCCGCCCGACAGGGAGGAAGGCATGAACACGCAAGCGAGCCACCGGCGAGCGGCGTGCGTCGCCCGACCGAAGGGAGGAAGGCATGAACACGCAAGAGCCACCGGCGAGCGGCGTGCCTATGCCGGGGGGGAAAACTTCGTTCTCCCAAGCAGCCCCCCGGCGAGCTTCCCGACCGAAGGGAGGAAGGCATGAACCTGCTCGAGCCCTGGGTGGCGCTGCGACTGGCCGCCGGCCTCGTCTCGGGCGTCTTGCTTTTGCGTGCATCTTCAGGACTCCGGTGCTCCGCCATTTCGGCTGGCGCGCGCCACCGAGGGGCAGCTCTTGCTCGAGCGGCGCGTCGAGCTCGCCGGCACGTTCGTGCGCGTGGGCGCCTTCGTGCAGGTCGCGTGTGTGGCGTTCTCGGCCCTCGCCGCCGACCGCCTGAGCCTCGGCATCCGCGGCGCCATGTGCGGGTACGGCGTCTTCCAGGCGAGCCCCTGGGGCTTCCTCGCTGCTCGCCGACGCGGGCCTGGCGCTCGTCGCGGGGCTCGTGGTGCAGGTCTTCGCGTTCGACGCGCGGATGCGCACCTTCGAGCTCGCGCGGCCGCTCGCGCTCTTCATGGTCGGCCTCGGGCCGCTCGCGCTGCTCGATCTCGCGCTCTCGACGCGCTTTCTGCTCGATCTCGACCTCACCGTCGTCGCGTCCTGCTGCTCGGTGAGCCTCGACGGGCTCGAAGCGGGCGGCGCGGGCGGGCACGCGCCGACGGGCCGCGCGCCGCGACGACCCTCGCCGCGCTCGTCGCGATCGTCGCCACGCTCGCGGTGGGCGCCCTCGCCGCCCGCCGCCCGAGCCGCGGGCGGGCCGTCCTCGCGGGGCGCTCTCCGCTCGCCGCCCTGCCCTTCGCGGTCGGGGCCGCGATGCTCGAGGTCGCGCCGCACGCCTTCGAGGTGCCGCAGCACGTCTGCCCGTTCTGCCTGCTCAAGCCCGAGGTGCTCGCCCTGGGGTACCCGCTGTTCGGCGCCATGTTCGTGGGGGCCACGTGGGCGGGCGGCGCGGCCCTCGGCGCGGCGCTCGCGCGCAGCGAGACGGCCCGCGCGACCTTCGCGGGGTTCGCGCGCGAGGCCTCCGCGCCGCCTCGTACGCGTGGCTCGCCGTGCTAGTGGTCGGCGCGGCGCCGATCGTGCGCTATGCGGTCGTCTCGAACTTCACGCCCCTCTTCCCATGAAGCACCCGTCTCACTCACACACGCACTTGCACTCGACGCCGCGCGCGCCGTTCACCCGCCGCCGGGCCCTCGGCGCGCTCCTCGCCGTCGCGCTCGCGGCGAGCGGCTGCAAGAAGGACGCGACCACCGCGCCGGCAGCCGCCCCCCCCGGCCGCTGCGCCCACTGCGGCATGAAGCTCACGCCCGGCAGCGCCTGGCTGACCGAGCTCGTGGCCGCCGACGGGTCCAAGAGGTCGTTCGACACGCCTCGCTGCGCCCTCACCGCGCGCCTCGCGGGTGGCGGCGCCAAGGTGCGCGTCCAAGACTTCTACGACCGGACGTGGCGCGACGCCGGCGACGTGCTCTTCGTCGTCGGGAGCGACGTCCTTGGGCCCATGGGCCCCGATCTCGTCCCCGTCGACACGGCCAGGGCCCCTAAATTCCTGAAGGATCACGAGGGCGAACGCGCGCTCAAGCTCGACGAGATCACCAAACCCGTCCTCGAGGGTCTCAAGTAGCGCATGTCGGAGCCGGTCCCGCCTCTCCCGCCGCCCCCTGCCCGCGCCTCCTCCGGCGGATCCTCGAGCTCGTGTACGGCGTCGACGGCGTGGTCGAGGCGCGCGTGTGGGAGTGGGAAGCGGGCGTCGCGGTGGGCGTGCGGCCCAGCGCGAGCTCGTCGGCGACCGAGCTGCTGGCGCGCGTGGAGGCGCAGGTGCTCGTGGTGCGGCAGCCCGGCGAGGCGTGGAGCTTCGGCGTGCTCGACGACTGAGGCCGCGGCGGCCCCGCGGGCGCTCAGCGCGGGCCCGCGTCCGCCAGATCGACCCGCACGGTCGCGAGCGCCGCCTGGTCGATCTCGACCTTGTGCTTCTTCTTGAGCTCCGGGGCACGGCCTGCTCGCGGTCGCGGATCTTGTCCTGCGCGAGCTTCACCCGGATGACCCGCTCGGCCTCCGCGAACGTGCGGTCGCGCGCGTCGAGCTTCTGGGAGAGCCGCACGACCCAGTACTTCCCGGTGGCCTTGATCACCTTCGGGAGCACCTGCCCGACGCCCTCGATCTGGAAGGCCGCGGCGCGCACCTCCTCCGGCACGCGCGCGTTCTCTCCGCGGGCGTCCCCGGGCGGGCTCACGATGCCAAAGTCGCCCGCGAGGTCGACCGGTACGCTCGCCCGCGCCTGCAGGTCGGTCGATCGCTGGCGCACCACCTCGCCCCACGCGGCGGCGGTGGTCGCCGCGCGCGCTGCGTCGAGCGCGACCTTCGCGGCGGTCGTCTTTGGTGACGATGCACGAGACCCGCCGGCGCTCCGGATCGTGGTAGTCGGCCTTGTGGGCGTCGAAGTACGCGCGCACTTCGCCCTCCGGGATATCGGCCGGCGACGGGGAGCCCTTCCGCGCGTCCGCCAGCATCGCCTCGCGGAGAACGGCGCGGAGCTCCGCCTGCGCGACGGGGTCCTTGTCGTAGCCCTTCTGGGTCGCCTCTTGAGCGAGGAGCTCGACGCGGATCATCTCCTCGAGCAGCTCCTTGCGGCGCTCGGGGGCGCGGTAGCGGAGGCGATCGAACTGATCCATGTGCTCGAGCGCCGCGAGGTAATCGCCGAGCGTGATGGTGCGGTCGCCCACCTTCGCGAGCACCTTGGCGGAGAGCTCGGGGGTGAGCTGCTCCGTCGTGGCGTGCTGCTCCCCCGCATCGACTTGGGGCGCCGGGCCGCCACCCTTGCACCCGTCGCACCCCGCGGTGAAGCCCAGCGCAGCCACCAGGACGAGCGGTCCCAGCGTTCCTGCGAGGGTGGATCGGCCGGGCGGACGCATGCGCGTGAAGACTTACCACCGACCCCACGCCTCGTGCCACGCTCGATTGCGGAGCGCTTCCGGCCCGAGTAGAACGCGACCCATGAGCTCCGACGACCGCCAGGCCGACTTCACCGTCTCACCGCCCGCGATTCACCCCGGGCTCCGCTACAAGCGCATCCTCCTCAAGCTGAGCGGCGAAGCGCTCGGGGGCGCGCAGGGTGGCCTCGACCCGACGTGCTCCGCGAGACCGCTTCCGAGCTCGCGGGGGTCTACAGGCTCGGCGTGCAGGTGGGCATCGTGGTCGGCGGCGGCAACATCTTCCGAGGCCTGAAGGGCGCGGCCGCGGGCATGGATCGCACGCAGAGCGATTACATGGGCATGCTCGCCACCGTCATGAACGCGCTCGCGCTGCAAGACGGCCTCGAGAAAGTCGGCGTCCCGACGCGCGTGCAGACCGCCATCGAGATCCGCCAAATGGCCGAGCCCTACATTCGCCGGCGCGCGATGCGGCACCTCGAGAAGGGCCGCTTCGTGATTTTCGCTGCGGGCACGGGCAACCCGTTCTTCTCGACCGACACGGCCGCCGCCCTCCGCGCGATGGAGATTGGCGCCGAGGGGTGTTCAAGGCCACCAAGGTCGAGGGCGTCTACGACCGCGATCCTGTGAAATTCCCCGACGCGCGCATGGTGTCGACCATGAGCTACGACCGCTTCATCTCCGAGCGCATCGGCGTGATGGACTCCACGGCCGCGACGATGTGCCGCGACAACGGTATGCCCATCCGCGTGTTCAAGCTGGCGCCCGGGAACATCACCCGCGCCGTCATGGGCGAGGCGATCGGCACCACCGTCGGCGGCTCGTCGGCCTGAGCAAGCCTGGGCGAACCTGACGCGCGCCGCTCACTGGAGCAGCGCGCCGTGCTGGAGCGCGGGCGACGGCGCGGGCCCGCAGGCGGCGCAGGCGTCCCGGGCGTCGGGGGTGAGGTCTTGGCGGGCGCAGCGACCGCGGGCTTCGGCTTCATGGCGAGTGGCTTGTCCCCCACACGTGCGGGCGCCTCCGCGGGTGCGGCGGCGGCCGGTGGTGCGGCAGCCGGTGGCGCGGCAGCGGCCCCCACCGCGGCGGTCGGTGGTGGCGTGGCCGGCGGTGGCGTGGCCGGCGGCACGGCGGCGCGGCGGCGGCCGAGGTGCGCGGCGCACCCAGGAGGCCATCGTGGTGGAGCACCACGGGCAAGCCCACGAGGAACGAGGCGGTCAGCGACGCGCCGAACGCGAGGGCGCGCTGCGCGACGGTGAACCGGGGCGCGAGGCCGGCGAGCGGCGCGGCGCCGGTCGGCGCGCCCGCCACGCGGGTGCTGCCGTGGGTCGAGCGCCCGTCGGACTCGGGCCCGCCCAGCGAGGCCAGGAGCGTGTCGGTGCCGGGCGCGCCACCGCTCCCTCTCGATCCGGCGCTCGGCGGCGCCCTCCGTTGCTCCCCGCGTTCTCGCTCATGCTCCCCTCCTAGTCTAGCGCAGCAGCGAGCACCCGGTAAGCGGAGGGCACGCCACCGTGGACGAGCCTTCACTGTGCCCGGGCCGGGCGCCCGCTTTTCGTGCGGGCGGGCAAGCGACAGCCTGGCACCAGGCTTGCTGGACCGCCTGCCATGGCCCCTCCCCGCGCCTCCCGGCCTCGCCACCACCCGACCGTGCTCGCGCGCGCCCTCGCCCTCACGTCGGTGGCGGTCGTCGTGCTGCCGGGCTGTCTCCGCGGCGACGCGCTCAAGCTCGCCACCATCGCCGCGGTGGTCGCCGTGAAGACCGTGCAGCTCGTCGCCGCCTCCTCACGGCAGGAGGGTCGCGGGAAGGTCTCGAGCGGGAGCGGCGGCTACAGCGGGCGGGCCGGCGGTCCCTGCGGCGTCTGCCGGGAGCCCGACAACGGCTACGCGGTGTGCTTCGTCTCGACGTGCGAGATCCGCTGCATCGATGGCTACGTGCTCGTGGGCGACCGCTGCGAGTCGGCCTCGCGCTCCGGGTGGGAGGCGCCCGACGGCTGACGTGTCGCTGACTTTCGGTTCTCTCGCCCTTGACACCGCGAGGCTGGTACGGGTCTTGCGCGCGCCTGGGGCGTGCTTATTTCCATGGCGTGCCCGCTCTCTTGGGGAGCGAGCCCAAGCGACGGTCTACCAGCGGCGATCTGCCCGCGGCGGATCGAAGAGAACCACTTCGGCGGCTCGAAGCCGCCGCGAAGGGAGAGTCACATGCGCCCCGAGAAGCTGACCACGAAGAGCCAGGAAGCGTTCGCCGCCGCGCTCGACATCGCCGCGCGCCGAGGGAGCCCCGAGCTCATCCCCGAGCATCTCCTCGTCGCGATGCTCGCGCAGGACGAGGGCGTCGCGAGGCCGCTCGTCCAGAAGGCGGGCGCCGACGTCGACGCCCTCACGGCCGACGCCGCGAAGGTGGTCGAGGGCCTGCCGCGCGTCACGGGCGGCGCCGATCCCAGGCTACTCGCGCCGCACCATGGAGGTGCTGCGCCGCGCCGAAGACGAGGCCAAGTCGCTGCGCGACGACTTCGTGTCGGTCGAGCACTTCCTGCTCGCGATGGCGAAGCACGACCGCGAGCTCAAGACCGCGTTCGAGCGCCACGGCGTCACCTACGACAAGCTGCTCGCCGCGCTCGCCGCGGTGCGAGGGAGCCAACGGGTGACCGACCGCGATCCGGAGGGGAAGTTCCAGGCCCTCGACAAGTACTGTCGCGACCTCACCGAGGCGGCGCGGAAGGCAAGATCGATCCGGTCATCGGCCGCGACGAGGAGATCCGCCGCGTGATGCAGGTGCTCTCGCGCCGCGGGAAGAACAACCCCGTGCTCATCGGCGAGCCCGGCGTCGGCAAGACCGCCATCGTCGAGGGCATCGCCCACCGCATCGTGCGCGGCGACGTCCCCGAGTCGCTGCGCGACAAGCGCCTCGTGTCGCTCGACATGGGCGCGCTCATCGCCGGCGCAAAGTACCGCGGCGAGTTCGAAGATCGCCTGAAGGCCGTGCTGAAGGAGGTCGAGGCGAACCAGGGCAAGATCGTGCTCTTCATCGACGAGCTCCACACCATCGTGGGCGCCGGCGCCTCCGAGGGCTCCATGGACGCCGCCAACCTGCTGAAGCCGGCGCTGGCCCGCGGCGAGCTTCGCTGCATCGGCGCCACCACGCTCGACGAGTACCGAAAGCACATCGAGAAGGACGCCGCGCTCGAGCGCCGCTTCCAGCCGGTGGTCGTCGCGCAGCCGAGCGTCGAGGACACCGTCGCCATCCTCCGCGGCCTGAAGGAGCGGTACGAGGTGCACCACGGCATCCGCATCCAGGACGCCGCGCTGGTGGCCGCCGCCACGCTCTCCGATCGCTACCTCACCGAGCGGTTCTTGCCGGACAAGGCGATCGACCTCGTCGACGAGGCCGCGGCCAAGATCAAGATCGAGGTCGACAGCATGCCGGCGGACATCGATCGGGTCGAGCGCAAGCTCACCCAGCTCCGCATCGAGCAGCAGGCGCTCAAGAAGGAGCGCGACGCCGCGTCGAAGGCGCGCCTCGAGGCGCTGGCCGGCGAGCTCGCCGACCTCGAGGAGGAGAGCTCGGGCATGAAGGCCCAGTGGCTCCGCGAGAAGGAGATCATCGACCAGATCCGCGAGGCGAAGCCCAAGCTCGAGGAGCTTCGAAACGACGCCGAGACCGCCCAGCGCAAGGGCGACCTCGGGCGGGCCGCCGAGCTCCGCTACGGCAAGCTGCCGGAGGCCGAGCGCGCCATCGAGGCCTTACGAGCCAAGCTATCGAAAGTACAGGAAAAACAGGCCTATCTCACCGAGGAGGTCACCGAGCACGACATCGCCCAGATCGTCGCCAAGTGGACGGGCATCCCCGTCGCCAAGATGCTCGAGGGCGAGATGGAGAAGCTCCTCCGCATGGAGGACGCCCTCGCCTCACGCGTGGTGGGCCAGCGCGACGCGATCGAGGCCGTCTCGAACGCGGTGCGACGCTCGCGGGCGGGGCTCGGCGACGAGAAGCGGCCGGTCGGCAGCTTCCTCTTCCTCGGCACCACCGGCGTCGGCAAGACCGAGCTCGCGCGCGCCCTCGCCGAGTTCCTGTTCGACGACGAGCGGGCGCTCCTGCGGCTCGACATGAGCGAGTACCACGACAAACACACTGTGAGCCGGCTCATCGGCGCGCCGCCCGGGTACGTGGGCTACGACGAGGGCGGCCAGCTCACCGAGCCGGTGCGCAGGCGGCCCTACTCGGTCATCCTGTTCGACGAGGTCGAGAAGGCGCACCCCGACGTGTGGAACACGCTGCTCCAGGTGCTCGACGACGGGCGCCTGACCGACGGCCAGGGGCGCACGGTCGACTTCAAGAACACCGTGATCATCCTCACGAGCAACATCGGCTCGCACCACGCCGAGGCGCTCGCGGAGGACCCCGCGCTCACGGAAGAGGAGCGGCGCGCGGTGTTCGAGGAGTCCGTGCTCTCCGACGTGCGGCAAGCGTTCCGGCCCGAGTTCCTGAACCGCCTCGACGAGATGGTCGTCTTCCAGCGCCTCGATCGCGCCGAAGTGCGGCAGATCGTCGACCTCCAGCTCGCCCGGTTCACGAACCGCCTCGCGTCGCGCTCGCTCGTGGTCGACCTCACCGACGACGCGAAGGCCTTCCTCGCCGAGGTCGGCTGGGATCCGAAGCGGGGCGCGACCGCTGAAGCGCGCCGTGCGCAAGCACCTCGAGGACGAGCTCGCGAAGCACGTGCTCGGCGGGCGGTACTCGCCCGGCAGCGTCGTGCGGGTCGAGCGCGGAGGCAGCGGCCTCGTGTTCCACGAGCTCGCCTCGAACTGACCGCGGGCGGACGGTCGCGCGCGGGTTCCAGGTGGGAGGCCGCGCGCGACGTGTTTTGTGCGGTCGGCGCGGGGTCCGCCGAGCTCCGGGCTACTTGCCCTTCTTCGCCTCGGCGCCCGACTTGCTCGCCTTGGCCGCGGCGGCGGCGCTCTTCTTGTTCTTGTCGGACGCGTCCTGCTTCTTCGCCTTGTCTTTGCTCTTCGGAGACTTGTCGCCCATGGAATCACCGCCCGGTAGGAGTGTCCTGAGAGCATCCGCGCTTCACGCGAACAAGTCCACGTGTGTCTGAGGGTCTCGTGATTCCGCCTCACCCGCGAGAGCCGAAGAGCGCGCGGAGCCGCGTTCGAGCCCGAGGGAGCGCGCTGGCGACCTGAAGCTCCGCGAGGCGCGTCTCCACGGGGCCCAGCGTCCAGCAGGCTTCCTCGCGGAGCTCCTCCAGCGCTTCACCGGGCTCGTTCTTGGGACAGTTGTCGCGCAGCTCGTGCTGATGCAGAGGCTCGCTCCCGGCGCCCCCCGCGCTCGGTTCATCCTCCTCCAGCCAGCGCAGCGGGAGGCCCTGCGTTCGGCACACGTACGGGCGGTCCTCGTAGATGCGACAGGCACCCTCCGCGTCGAGGAAGGCGCACGCCCCCGCGGGGTGGGCCGCCCCCGAGGCGAGGAGTCCGCCGTGGTGCCGGCGAATACGGGCCGCCTCGACCTCGAACACGGTCAGCTCGTCCACGCAGCAGGAGGCGCTGCCGCTCCGACACTGGAGGCGCGACGCGTGGAGCACGTGCAGGTGGCGTGTCTCGCGCTCGACCTCCGCGTGGAGCGCGACGACCGCGTCGCCGAGGTCGGCCTCGTCGGCGTCGCTCAGGTCGCGTCGGAGGGGCAATTCGATGAGTCCATGAGGCCTTGTAGCGCGCCTGCGCAGAGCGGAGCGATTCGGCGCACGCGCGGCGCAGCGCCACGAGAAGATAGTCACGAATGGGCTCGCGCGGCTCTCCGACCGGGCTCCGAAGCCAGCAACCACCCGAATCACCGCTGCCAACGCGGTGGATTCCGTTGGGTCTTCAACGGGGAGTGCAAGGAGGCGAGAAGTCGTTGGAGGATGCAGCCTGCCAGACGACCGGTGGGGCCTGGAGGACGCGCCCTCCTCGCCGGCGGACGGACCTCAGGCCCTCTCCGCCATGAGCTGCTTGGCCCGCGCCTCCACGCGCGCGTCGAGGCCGGCCCCGCGGCTGAGGGCGCGCTCCAAGTGGACCCTCGCGTCGGCGGCGTCGCCCGCGGCGAGCGCGAGCTCGCCGCGCGACGCGAGCAGCGGGGGTCGTCGGGCAGCACGGCGAGGCCGGCCTCGAGCACGCGCAGGCCTCTTCGAGGGGACCCGGACGCGCGGGCTCGAAGGCCCGAAAGCCCAGAAACGACGTGAGCGGCTCGAACGAGCGGGCGGGAGGCCAGTAAGCGGCGCCGCGAGGCGCGCGAGGGCGTCGGTGGGGAGAGGCGCGTCCTCCGCCGCGGCGAGGAGCGCGGCCACGATCGCCTTGAGCTCCTTCAGGCACGCCGCCATCGCCTCGCGCGGCGAGGCCAGCGGGCTCTTGCGGCGCTCCATGGCCACCCGCTCGCCGTAGTGCACGAGGTCCGACCAGCGCCGCGCGGCGCTGACCGGGAGGCCAATCGCGAGCGCCGCGGCGATGGGCGGGACCTCGCTCGCCTCGTACGGCACGAACGTCGCCGACGCGCGGTCGAGCCGGAAGTAGCGCGCCTCGCGCGGGAAGAGGCACACCTCGAGCCTCGCCGCTCGATCGCCGACGCGCGTGGTCACGACGTGTCGACCGGGGCACACGCTGCGCAGCCCGTGGGGGCCGGCGCCGAGCAGCTCGGGCCGCTCGCGGTACCCGGCCTCGCCCGGCGCGGGGCTCGGTGGCTGGACGCCGCGCACGGGCACCGGCACGCCGTCGACCTCGCACGCGTCCCAGTCGTTGTGACCGAGGACGAGCACGCACTGGTCGTCCCCGGTGCACGCCGCCTCGAGCTCCGTCCAGTGCTCTCGCTGAAGGATCTGCTCGGTCGACTCGGACGAGGGCAGGTACCCCGCGCTCGACTTCGAGGGGTCGTTCAGCAGGTTGTAGAAGAGGTTGGCGAGGCCCTGAAGGAGGCGAAGGATGAGGCCAACGGGGATCAACATGGCGGCGCGAGTATGCACGGCGGCGAGACGGCGCGCTGCCCATTCGCGGTCTCATTCATTCCAAGGATGGTGGGGCACTTCACCTTACGAAATGAATGACGGTGGGCACCGAACAGCATCGGCCTCGACGTGGGTCAGCGTTCGGCGACACCACGCCAGGTCGAGCCGCCTCGGCGAGGCCATCGGGCACCGTTCAGGTGCCTCGACCCGCGCCGTCCCGCCGTACTCCAGCTTGTAGAGAATGGCTCAATTCGCCTACGCTTCGCCTGCGGGGGAGAACAGCGCCGTGTGTGGGCAAGTCGAGCAGTACTCGAATTGAGCGGGGGAGCTGACGATGAGCATCCGTGAGAAGTTTCGCGTTCTGTTCGGCGCGTCCAGTTTGATCGCGACCGGCGCACTCGGCGTCTCGCCGGCGGGATGCGCGACCAACCTCACCGCGACCACGAGCGGTCGCACAGCCGGCGAGGTCGTGGACGGCGAGCTCCGCTGCTCGGCGATCGCCGCGCAGGCGCAGCCGCTCGTCGTCGACTGGACCGACGAGGATCGCGCGCAGCTGAGCGAGGCAATGGCCGGGGGGCTAGCGGTCTTCCGCTACGACTGCGCGGGCCTGAAGCTGCTCCGTGGGTGCAAGGCACAAGGCTCGTACGGCTTCGCCGGGACGAGTCGAAAGGAGGAGCTCGTCCGACTTGCCGACCGCTCCGAGGTGCGCCTCAACCTGCCCACCTTCGGAGGCGCGCTCGCCTCGAGCCTCGCGTCGCGTGACCGAACGCTCGACGTCGCGATGGTCCTCATCGGAAAGCAGCGCGCCCTCAGCACGAGCGTCGGAGCGAAGCAGCTCGAGGGGGCGGGCGCCTGCGCAGGGGCGACCCACTTCCTGCGAGGCGCTCACCTCGGCGCGTTCGCCCTCGATACCGGGGCGAAGGGCACGCCGCGCCAGCCGTCGTCGGTGTTCGAGGCGCACGCGGCCGGAAGCCCACTCTCGGTGCGCCGCGACGGAGACGTACGCCGCTGCGCCGAGACCGATCCCACGGCGGTACGACCTCCGGATGGCTGCGGTTCGTTCGTTCGTCTCGAGCTCACGAAGGTGGGAACGCCGGGCGGCGAGGACGCCGCAGAGGACGCCTGCCCGTCCGGGCTCGTCCTGGCCGAAGGAAAGTGCGCACTTCCAACGAGTGCAACCGCGCACCAGTGCAAAAAGACCGAACCAAACGACTGCGTGGCCCAGTGTGCGCGTGGCCATGCGAGGAGCTGCGAGACGTTGAGCTTCCTGCTCGGTGAGGGGCGCGGTGTCGAGAAGGATCAGGGACGAGCATTCGAGATCGCACAGAAGGCGTGCGACGACGGCGCTTCTGGAGCGTGCTTCCTAGCCGGCCACGCGCTCCACGAGGGACGCGGAGTCCGGCGCGATCCGTCCCGAGCCGCTGTGCTCTACCGTCGTGCGTGTGACGACGGCGAGATGGTCGCGTGCTGGGCGCTCGGCAGCCTGACGAAGAAGGGGCTCGGCGTTCCGAAGAACGCGGCGGTCGCCGTCGCTCTCTACAAGAAGGCATGCAACGGCGCCGTCCCCGGTGCGTGTATCGCCCTCGCCGAGGTGATCGCTGCTGACGAACCGGTCGAAGCCGCGAAGATCGTGGCGCGGACCTGCGATGCGGGACACGACGCCGCCTGCGTCTCCGTCGCCAAGTGTTTTCTCAACGGCATCGGAGTGCCCAAGGATGCGGAGCGCGCCGCAAAGCTCGCCGGCGAAGTGTGCGAGCGGAAGGAAGCGAGCGCGTGCGCGCTGCTCGGCTCGATGCACGAGGCGGGGGACATGGAAGGCGCCAGCGCCGTGGAAGCCCGGCGCCTGCTCCAGAAGGCGTGCGACCTCGGCAACGGTCCCGCGTGCTCCGACCTGGGCGTGATGTTCAATGCGGGCAAAGGAGGGGAGAAGCTGCCTGAGCGCGCCGCCGAGCTCTACGCTCGCGGATGCGATCTCGGCTTCTCGTCGGGCTGTTCCAACGCCGGACTCTTGTATTCTCAGGGCAAGGGAGTGGCCGCGGATCCAGCGCGCGCAGTGAGCTTCTTCGAGCGCGGCTGCGAGGGGGGCGACGGCAGGTCGTGCAACTTCTTGGGTGAGCACCTCGAATCAGGGGAGGGCGTGCCGAAGGACCAGAAGCGCTCGGCGGAGGTCTACGAGCGTGCGTGCGAGCTGGGGCATGCCCACGGCTGCTATGGCCTTGGCTGGCTCTACGCGAAAGGAATCGGCGTACCCCAGAGCGACACGACCGCGACGAGCTGGCTGCGCCGCGCCTGCCGTGGCGGAAACCGACAGGCGTGCGAGATGCTCCGCGGGGCCGGACAGAGCGAAAGATGAGCGCTCCGTTTCAGGTTCGAGCTGGGACCACCGGAGGGCTCGCGCTTTGCCTCGGGGTCCTTGCTGCGTGCGGCGCGACGCCAGGAGCGCCCACGGGCGCTCGTTCGCCGAGCGAGGCGCTCGATGGCGAGGTCCGCTGCTCGTCGATCGCCGATCGCGCACAGCCGCTCGTCGTCGATTGGAACCAGGACGAGCGCGCTCACGTTCGGGAGGCGATGGCCAGTGGGCTCCCCGTGTTTCGCCACGACTGCGGAGGACTCGTCCTTCTCCGCGGTTGCACCGCGCGAGGCGCCTACGGATTCGTCGGCTCCAGTCGCAAGGAGGAGCTCGTGCGACTGGCGGACAAGTCCGAGGTAGTCCTCAACCTGCCGACGTTCGGGGCGAGCCTTGCCCGAACCTTGTCGTCGCAAGAGCGGACACTCGACATCGCGACGGTGCTCGTCGGCATGGAGCGGACACTTCACTCGAGCGTTTCCCCGCACCAGCTGGAAGGTGGTGCCGCATGCGCAGGGGCGACGCACTTCCTACGTGGCGCTCACGTTGGAGCATTCGCGCTCGACCTCGGGGTGAAGACCGGTGCAGCGCGTCGAGCGTCGAGCGTGTTCGAGTCGCGCACGCATGATGGACCGCTCGCGACGCGACGCGACGGGGACGTGCGTGCCTGCAACGACAGCTTGCCCACCGCCGTGCGAGCTCCGGATCGGTGCTCCACACTGGTTCGGCTGGAGCTGACGAGGATTGGCATCGAGCACGGCGACGACGCAGCGGACGACTTCTGTCCGTCGGGCCTGGTCTTCGCCGAAGGGAGGTGCACTCTCCCGACGAGCGCAGCCTCTCACCGGTGCAAGAAGACCGATCCCGGCGACTGCGAGCGGCAATGTCGCCTGGGGAATGTTCAGAGCTGCGCAACTCTCAGCTCTCTGCTGGGCGATGGCCGTGGCGTCGAGAAGAACGAGGTTCGCGCCTTCGAGCTCGCGCGAAAGGCGTGCGACGACGCCTCGCCCGACGGCTGCTTTCTGGCGGGCCTCGCGCTGCAGTTCGGCAGGGGCGTGGCCAAGGACACGGCCGAGGCCGTCAAGGCTCACGAGCGCGCTTGTGATGACGGCGTGCTCACCGGTTGCTGGGCGCTCGGCGACCTCGTGAGGAAGGGCGCAGGCGTTCCGCGTGACCCCGCTCGCGCGCTCGCACTCCACAAGAAGGCCTGCAGCGGCGGGCTGTCGATCGCGTGTATCGAGCTTGCGAAGCTCACGTCGCAACACGATCCGAAAGAGGGCGCCGCTTTGATGGCTCGCACGTGCGAGGCGGGGCACCCCAAGGCCTGTGCTGTCCTTTCGGCGTACTACGCCGAAGGAACGGGCGTCGAGCGTGACTTCGAGAAGGCCACCGAGCTCGCCAGCCGAGCGTGTGCGAAGAACGATGCGACCGGCTGCTTCCACCTCGGCCTGCTTCATCAGAAGAGCATCATCGCCACCCCGGACATCGCGGAGGCAAGGCGCCTCTTCGAGAAGGCGTGCGAGATGAAGGAGGGACCTGCCTGCAACAACCTTGGCGTCATGTACGAGCTTGGCCAAGGAGGCAGCAAGGACCCGGCGCAGGGGCTCGCGATGCACGTGCGTGGATGCGAGCTCGGTTGGGGGACCTCATGTCTGAACGCTGGCCTCTCCCACGCACAGGGAAAGAGCGCGGCTCCGAACGGAGAGCGCGCCGCGCATTTCTTCCGCGAAGGATGTGATCGCGGCGACGCACAATCCTGCTCGATGCTCGCGGAATGCTTCAAGGATGGCACCGGGGTCGAGGAGGACCCGAAGCGCGCAGCGGAGCTCCACCGGCATGCCTGCGAGCTTGGACACGCCCGCGGTTGTTCCGATCTGGGGTCGCTCTACTTCAAAGGGCGAGGCGTTCCGCAGAGCAACGAGGACGCATTCACCTGGCTTCGTCGCGGATGTCGGGGGGGCGACACCTGGGCTTGCGATCAGCTCAGGCGCAACGGGCGGATGTAGGGGCCGAAGCTCCTCGGAGAGAAGCACCATCAAGACCTCCGACGCCGGAGGTGCCACGACTTCCCTCGATTTCATTGACGTTTTCGAACCCTTGCCGAACCGGGACGGGGGTCGGTTTTGTGTCGCGAGGGGGTCAGTTTACAACGCTCAACACCTGGTGATCGACGTCAACTATTCTTGCAGGCGCATTGACTCGCCCGGGTTGCTACTGGGCGGGGGTCGTTGCCTCATCAACTTTGCTACCCGAGGGGCGGGTGGGAAGGAGACCTCGATGGCAACGATCAGCAAGGAAACTCGGCGCCAGCTCGTGCTGGCCGTCGGCGAGAGGTACCGAGTGGCCGACCGGGAGACCCGCGAACGAATTCTGAACGAGTTCGTCGCGACCACCGGCTACCACAGGAAGCACGCGATACGCCTGCTCAACAGCACGCAGCGCAACGTGAGGCCTCCACCGGTGCCGAAGCGACTCCGCTTGTACGACGACGCGGTGAGGGAGGCGCTCGTCACGATGTGGGAAGCGTCAGACCGCGTCTGCGGGAAGCGCCTCAAGGCGCTCCTTCCCACCCTCGTCCCCGCCCTCGAGCGCCACGGGCATCTCCATCTCGACGAGACGGTCCGCAAGGCGTTGATGGCGATCAGTTCGGCGACGATCGACCGCGCCCTCGCACCACAGCGGTCTGTGCGACGTCGAGTCTCTCGGAAACCAGCCGTGCGGAGCGAAGTGCCCGTACGGACATTTGCAGACTGGGACGACCCCGAACCTGGGTTCCTCGAAATCGATCTCGTGGCGCATTGCGGTGGCAACGCCTCAGGCAGTTTCGCACACACGCTGACGTTGACCGACGTTGCGAGCGGATGGACCGAGTGCGTGCCGCTCCTGGTGCGAGGCCACGCTCGTCGCCGACGGGCTCGAGCGCCATGCGTCTCTCGATGCCGTTTCCGCTTCGTGGGGTCGATGCCGACAACGGATCGGAGTTCATCAACGAGGTACTCATTGCCTATTGCCGTGATCGTAATATCGAGTTCACTCGTTCGCGCCCATATCGCAAGAATGATCAAGCCTGGGTCGAGCAAAAGAACGGATCAGTCGTTCGGCGCCTTGTCGGCTACGGGCGTATCGAGGGAATTGCCGGGGCCGAAGCGCTCTCGCGCCTGTATTCCGCGTCGCGTTTATTCGTGAACTTCTTCCAGCCATCGTTCAAGCTCGCCGAGAAGACCCGCGTCGGAGCGAAGGTGAGCAAGCGTTATCATCCACCGGAGACTCCTGCGGCACGCCTGCTTGCATCGGCGGCGATCGCGGACTCGATGAAGGAGCGGCTTCGTGCGACCCTTCTCACGCTCGATCCCCTCCGGCTCCTCGACGAGATCCGAATGGTCCAGGAGCATGTCGCGGCCATCGTCTCGGGGGACGATGTCCACGTGCTCGCGCATCGCGACGCGGATCTGGATAGGTTCCTGAAGACCCTCGCGGTCGCGTGGAAAGACGGTGAGGTCAGGCCAACCCACCGTCGCGGACCGAAGCCGGCCCGTCACTGGCGCACGCGCACGGATCCGTTCGCCGAGGTGTGGGCACGCATCGTGGTGTGGCTCAACGAAGAGCCCCATAGGACACCGCGAGAGCTCCTCGCGCGCCTCGAAAGGGAGGGAGTCTCCTGGCACGGTCTCCGTCTCACAACTTCGAACCCTTCAGCGGCGGGTCAGGGAGTGGAGGCGGGCGGAAGCCCGGCGGCTCGTCTTGTAACCGGTGCACATGGCGCGCGCGGCGTCGGAGGAGCGCGACCCACTGGGCAGGGCAAGACGGCAAGCGGGGGGGCTCGCGGCGAGCTGATCACGAAGCGGGAGCGGAGGTCGTCCCCCGATCACGCCGGGATGAGGGCGAGCGGCGGCGGGACGGTGACGTCGCCGAGGGGGGCCTCGAGCTCGTCCGGGTCGAGGCGCGCGCGGGTGGCCCCCCAGTTCTTCGGGGCGAGCTCGAGGTACCGGTCCTTCGGCCAGGTCGCGAGGAGTCTGAGCACCTCCTCGAGGTAGATCTGCGGATCGAGGTCGTGGAGTCGGCAGGAGGCTACGAGGCTGAAAGAGCGCGGCGGCGGCGTGGGCGTGGAGATCGCTGCCATAGAAGAGCCAGTTCTTGCGGCCGACCACGATGGTGCGAAGGGCCCGCTCGCTGCGTGTGTTGTCGAGGGGGAGGCGGCCGTCGAGGAAGACGCGGCGGAGCTCCTGCTCCTGGTTCTCGGCGTAGCCGAGCGCCTTCGTGGCGAGCGTCCTGCCGAGGGTCGCGCGCGCGGTCGTTCGCACCCAGGCAAAGAACTCGTCGACGAGCGGGAGGACGCGCGTGAGACGCTCTCTCGTCCGATCGATGGGCGGCATGTGGGCGAGCGCGTTGTCGGCGACGTAGATCGCGCGGATCCGCGTGAGGCCTGCGACTCCGATGGGGTACTTGCAGATCGCAGCTTCGAAGAAGTAGCGGCGGGTGTGGGCCCAGCAGCCGACGAGGAGCACCGGCGGATCTGCGCCGCCGTGTCCGCGGTCGAGGATGTCGTAGACGCTGCTGGCGTCGGACTGGAGATAGCCACGGAAGCCCTTGAAGAGCGAGGCGACGGCGTCCTGCGTGTGGCGCTCGACATAGGAGAAGAGCACGTGATCGCGATCGGCCACGATGGTGAAGAAGTGGCCCTTCTTGCAGGCGCGTTTGGGGCCCGTCGCGGGCGCCCGGCTGGATGGCGGCGCCCGTGGCGTCGGTCGAGAGGACCGAGCACGTCTCGATGGCGTCGCGCAGCATGGCGTGCACGATGGTCGCGCCGAGCGTGCTGCCAAGGCCCTCGAGGTTGCGGCACATGGTCGAGCGATCGAGGACTCGCCCATCGCCGAGACGTGTCGCTCGAGGCGGTAGTTCGGGACCCCGAGCGCGAACTTCTGCACGGCGAGCCAGGCGAGCACCGAGGTGTGGAGCATGGCGCGCGGGAACAGCGGCTTCGGCGAGGGCGCGACCATCACCCTCGCCGCGCCGTGAACGGAGACTTCGTACTTCGCCACCTTCTTCACGAGGACCTTGAAGCAGGCGCGCTGGAACATCAGCTGATAGCTCGTCTCCCAGTCAATGAGCCTTCCGCCGCTCGCCTCGGCGCCGCCATCGCGGATCTCGACCACCACCCGCGGGAGCTTGGACGCGGAGAGATCGCGGCGCCCCTTCGGGCGCGGCTTCTCGCTCTCGGCCTCCTCGGGCGGAGGCGGGGGCGAAGCCGGCTCCGGTGCCGGCTCCGGCGCGCCGTTCTCTCCCGTGGTCCCCGTAGGTTGCTTCGTGAGCGCGTCGAGCTCCGCTTGGAGCTTCGCCTGATCCGCGAGCAAGTTGCCGAGCGTGAGCTGAAGCTCGCTGGTGCCGCTTCGTTCGGACTTCGTGCCGTACAGCCGCCGCTTGAGTAGCTCGTTCTCGCTCGCGTGGTTCGTGAGCGCGCTCTCGAGCGCGGCGATCGTCCCCTGCAGCGACGCGATGAGCGCCTGAAGCGACGCGGCGAACAGGGCCTCGAACGCGACCTCGCTCACGATCACGCTCGTCTCTCCCTCCCTCTCGGGTCTGGGGATCTCGAACACCCCGCGGTCCAGGCGCTTGTACCAGAGCACCGCTCCCGTGCCGTCCCACGTCAGTATTTTTACAGTCTGCCGACGCTTGCCGAAGAACACGAACAGCGCCTTGGACCGAGGCTCACGCCCCCATCCGCTCGCGCACCAGCCCCGCCCAGGCGCTCGAACCCGAAGCGCATGTCCACGGGCTCGACGGCCACGAAGATCTCCACTCCCTGCGGGATCACGACGCGCCCCGGCCAGCGCCCTCACGACCTCGCGCAGGAGCCCCGCGTCGAACCCCGGCTCGACGCGCACCTTCGCGGGCCCCACCTCCACGACGAGGCCTCCCACCGCGCGGGGCGCGACCTCGAGGCGCACGAACGCTGTCCGTGGCTCGGGAGCCGGCCGGACTCGAGACCCCGCCCGTCCACCTCCGCGGCCCAGCGACAGAGGCTCCCCTTCGACAGCCCGTGCTCTTCGCTATACTTCGCAGCGCTCACCCCGCTCGCCCGCCACGCCCGCACTTCCGCCCCGCGCTCGCCCCTGCTTCGCTGTCGTCCCATGGGTGCAGTTTGCACTCCCCCGATCACTCGCGCGACGTGGGGTCCGCGCAGCGGTTACGATTGACGAGACCATCGAGATATTGGCGCCAGGAAAGACTTGTTCCAGCAGTAGCCCGAGCCGCAGGTACTCCTTCTCGTCGATCGTCACGATGAGCGCCGAGTCGTCCGGGTTCAGTAGCTCCTTCGCGAGCAGCAGCCGCCGCTCCATGAACGCCAGCCACTTCGAGTGGCGATACAGGTCGTCGCCCTCGACGTAGTCGTTGTTGTACTTCCAGTCCTTCGCGCCCGTGTTGTACGGCGGGTCGATGTAGATGCAGTCGACCTTGCCGCGGTGGGTGAAGGTGAGGGCCTTGAGGGCGTGGAAGTTCTCGGCGTTGATCACGGTGTGGAACGGCTTGTCGCCGCCGCGCTCCACCTTCCCGGTGGACACCAGGCCCGGGTAGATCGCGTCGCGGAAGCCGGCGACTACGACGAGATCGTCGACTGCGGCCGTGATGTTCTCGGGTCCCGCTTCGACCTTCGCGAGGGCGAGCTGATCGCCGCCCTCCGCGTCCACCACCACCGCCTCCAACCGCGCCTTGCCCGCGGCGCGGTCGAGCGCGACGACTCGCCACAGCTTCTCGTCCGCCTTCTTCGGGGCCTTCCCACGCGGCGCCAGCACACGCACCTTGTCACCCTTGCGAACGGGCCGCCCGGGCAGCTCCACCGCCTCCGGCACGTGCCGCTCGAAGTTCAGCCCGAACGCGCGCCGGTCGTTTAGCGCGGTTACCTCGCGTTCGAGGTCCCGCGCCAGGACCGGTTCTCGGTTTCGCAACGTGGCGTGATGACCATGCCGTACACCCGCGCCCAAGAGGACGCGATCGCGTGCCTTGACAGACCGCTCCAGATCATCGCGTGCGCGGGCTCAGGCAAGACCCAGGTCATCTCCCAGCGCATCGCAAAGATCCTCGGGCAGCCCGGCGTGCGTCCTCGCAACGTCGTCGCGTTCACGTTCACCGAGAGGGCCGCGGCCGAGCTGAAGGAGCGCGTTCTCCGCATCGTACAGAAGGAGCTCGGCGAGCTGCCAGGTATGGCCGAGATGTACATCGGCACCATGCACGGCTACTGCCTGGACCTGCTGCAGCGGCTCGTGCCGGAGAAGTTCAAGTTCTCCGTCTTGACCGACGTCACGTCGCGTCTGCTTGTCGATCGCTACAGCGCCAAGTCCGGCCTGAGCCGGTGCCCGACGACGGCCAAGCAAGGGGTGCTCAGGCGCTACCTGAACTCTCGGCTCTACTTGCAGGTCGTCAGCGTCCTGCGAGAGGACGACGTCGACCTCAAGGCCGTCCCGCCCGACGTCGTCGCGTCATCGGAGTTGTACCTGGCGCTCCTTCAAGAGCGGGCGATGTTCGACTACACGGAGATCATCGGCGCCGCCGTTCGATACCTCGAGGGCGACCCCCTGGAGGACGACGACTTCGATCACGTCCAGGACCACGCACGGGACGACATTCGCTACCTCGTCGTCGACGAATACCAGGACGTGAACGCCCTGCAGGAGCGCCTTGTCCGCGGCCTCGTGCGGTTCGGCGCGAACCTCTGCGTCGTAGGCGACGACGACCAGACCATTTACCAGTGGCGAGGGAGCCAGGTCTCCAACATCGTCCGGTTCGCCGAACGCTACGAGGCCGTCGCGCAGGTCACCCTCGACGACAACTTCCGATCGAGCAAGGGCGTCGTCGAGCTCGGCAAGTCCATCGCCCAGCGCATTCCCGCTCAGC
The DNA here is from genome assembly GCA_016720545.1 of Myxococcales bacterium. Taxonomy (NCBI): domain Bacteria; kingdom Pseudomonadati; phylum Myxococcota; class Myxococcia; order Myxococcales; species Myxococcales bacterium. The sequence goes on along the minus strand of JADKKK010000007.1, from coordinate 96,145 downwards.
AACGGCTGCCGAAGGCGATGGTCGCGGCGGGACACCAAACCTGGCAGCGGGGGGACCTGCTCGCGGTGGAGCTCGGCGACCCCGCCGACGAAGCGAGGTGGATCGCCGACCGCATCCAGCACCTTCGCGGCGTGCCATTCAACGACGGCCCCGACGCGACGCCGCGCGGCCTGTCGTGGTCGGACTGCGCGGTGCTCTACCGCTCCGTCGCGCGGGACTCCGAGCCGCTCGTCTTGGAGCTGCGGCGCCGCAACATCCCGTTCGTCGTGAAGGGCCTCAACCGGCTCTTCGACAGTCCGGAGATCGTAGCGGTCGTCGGCGTCTTCCGGTTCGTGGTTCGGGCCATCGACGCCGCGCAGCTGCGGGCGCTTTGGGACGCGGCCTCGTTGGTGCCGTCCGAGGCTGACTGGTTGAAGGCCATGAAGGTCCTCGAGGGCGGGCGCGACTTCGACGCGAAGAAGCGGCACGCGGTCTACAACATCCAGCGCCTCTACCTCGACTTCCTCGAGGCGCTCGACTTGCGCGAGGACACCCTGCCGGGCGACCCGAGCCGACGCGAGCTGGTCTTCTACCAGCTCGGCAAGTTCAGCCAGGCCATCTCGGACTACGAGCAGATCCACTTCACGACGACGCCAAAGGCCAAGTATGAGGGGTTCGCCCAGTGGCTCGAGCATCAAGCCCCCGACTACTATGCGGACGCAGATTCCGATGCCGGCTACGCGGCGCCGGACGCCGTGACCATCGCGACGGTCCACCAGTCCAAGGGCCTCCAGTGGCCCGCCGTGTTCCTGCCCGCGATGCGCAAGAACCGGTTCCCGTCGCGCCCGATGGGCGGCGTGCAGCTCCACCACGTCATTCCGGAGGTCGCGCTGGTCAACCCGGAGCGCTACCGCGGCACGGTGGAGGACGAGACGCGCCTGCTCTACGTGGCAGTCACTCGCGCGCAGAAGTACCTGTACGTCACGTACGCCCCGATCGCGGACAATCAACAGCAGCGGTCGCGCTCCGAGTTCTTCGACCACATCGCGAAGCAGCAGTGGGTGTCGACAGTCCAGGTGGCCATCGGTGAGGCTCGGCTCCCGCCGCAGCCCAAGCAGGAGACGCCACGGGTCTCGCTGTCATTCTCCGAGTTGAAGTACCTGTTCGAGTGCCACTACCAGTTCAAGCTGAGGTTCCTCTACGGGTTCAACGCGCCCATCCACGAGGCGCTCGGCTACGGCAAGGCCCTGCACGACGCGCTGTCCGAGATCCACAAGCGTGCGCTCGAAGGCGACTTCGTCACGAAGGACTCGGCCGGCCCGCTGCTCGAGCGCCACCTGAACGCGCCGTTCGCGTACGGAAGCGCTGCGCGAGCAGCTGAAGAAGTCGGGCGTGAAGGCGATCGAGCGGTACCTGGACGCGCACGGCGACGAGCTCGCCAACACCGAGTTCTCAGAGAAGCCCATCCAGGTTCACATTGCGCCGGGCATCACCGTCGACGGGCGCATCGACCTCATTCGCCGCCTCGACACGGGCGAGACGGCGATCGTGGACTTCAAGTCCAGCGAGCGCGCTCAAGCCGAGGACGTGACCCGCGACCAGTTGCACGTGTACGCAGTCGGGTATCAGGAGCTGACTGGCAAGAGCGCCGACCTCATCGAGGTGCTCAACCTCGACGAGAAGGGGAAGACGACGCGCGAGCCGGTGAACGCCCCGCTCCTGACCGGCGTCCGCGACAAGATCCGAGCCGCGGGAGAGGCGCTGCGCGCGAACGACCTGCCACGCTTGCCCACGTGGGAGAAGCACGCGTGCGGCTCGTGCGACATGGTAGGCCTGTGCCGGAAGCGCCCTACGGAGCAGGAAGGTAGGAACGCCAGGAACGAGGCCCAGCGAAGTTGAAAGCTGGGGATTGGCGGTCGCTCTGTTGGTCACCTTTTTCGCTGTCGCCCACCGCACGCGTTGGCTTGTCCACGTCGAGCATCGGCGCGCGATCGACCACGAGGTCGACCATGCAGGACTCCTCGCCCCGGCGCGCGAGGAGCCTGCGAAACTCCGGGAATGTCTTCACGGGCTCCGTCGTGCCGCCGAGCGAAATGGCCGCCGTGGAGAGCGCCCTGGCCGCGTCATCGAGCGACGCGCCCGGCGGAGCGAACAGATCGAGATCCTCGGTCGTGCGGTGGCCGAGGTAGAAGCCAGACAGTGCCGCGCCCCCGGTGAGGAAGAACCCCTCCTGTCGCTCGAAGAACGCGACGAGCAGGTCGCGCTGCAGCGCCGTCAGCTTGCTACGATGCGAGAAGTCCACGTGCCCGCCACCCTTCGAGGAGGAAGTCCCAGAACGCGCGCGAGCGTCCGAGGTGCCGACGGATCCACGACCAGTCACGGACGACCTCGTCGAGAGACACGTACCGCCACACGTCCGCGAACCGCGCCTCGCGCATGACCCGCGCCTGCCACTGAGCGCGGATCTGCGGATCGGACGCGCGACTGTGACCTTCGTTGGTTTCAAGCACGGCTGAACCCAGGAACGGCGAGCGGTCGACGCAACCAAACCCGCTGCGACCACTGGCCCACGCGCACGAGGGCTACGGCTACGGCTACGGCTACGGCTACGGCTACGGCTACGGCTACGGCTACGGCTACGGCTACGGCTACGGCTACGGCTACGGCAGGAGGGGGCCGGGGCGGTTCGTGGGGATCGTGTTGGGCTCTTGGTGCGAGGTTGGCCATGGGATCGCTGCCCGGGGCCGCGCGAGGATTGGGTTTTTGGGTCACGCGAGAGCGCGCACGAGTCGCGCCAGCGCTGTCGCGGGACGGTACGCGGCTCGGGCGCTGTCACGACTCCTGCGCGACCGGGGGCATGACCCAAAAACCCAATCCTCGCGCTGCAACGCTTCCGCACCACCGGCTCATTGCGTACGGCGTGTCCGTCGAGCTCCTCCTGGCCGTCAAGGCCGCCAACATCCGCGACGCCAAGCTCCGGGACGAGGCGGTCCGTGCGGCGAAGGGCACCTGCCTCAACTGCGCGGAGGCCGCGGGCCGCGTCTCGCGCGCCGACAAAGCTCGCGTGTTCGCCATCGCTCGAGGTGAAGCGGTCGAGGCCATCGCCGCGGTCGAGATCGCTGCCCACGCCGGAGACACCACCTCCGCGGCCGCCGAGCAATGCGTCCTCATCGGCGAGAGGCTGCTCGCCCTACTCACCGCGCTCACTCGATAGCCAACACCAGGGCCCCTCTCCCCTCGTGGGAGAGGGGCTCGCGGGCGCCACTACGCAGCGCGAGGGGAGAGGGCTCGCGCGATGAGGTTCGTTGCGACGAGGCACCTAGACCGCAGCGAAAAGCTCGCACTCCGCACCGCAGGACCGAGGCGTACTGTCCCGGAGATCGACGAGGTCCTTGATCTCCGCACGGCCGAGGAGCGCGCTGATCTTGTTGGCCGCAATCTCCCGCGCGAGCAGGTCGCGCTGCAGCGCCGTCAGCTTGCTACGGGGCGAGAACCTTCCGCAATGGCCCGATTTCCATCCGCCTGCTATGACCACCGCATGGAAGCGCTCACGCCTGAGGCTGCGGCGAAGGTCGTGCTCGCTGGGCTCGAGGGCCACCAGCGCCGCTTTTCCATCGTCGGTCGTCAGGGCTCGGGCAAGTCGTCCACCTTGGACGCGGTCGGCGTCGGCCTCACGAAGCGCGGCCGGCCCTTTGTCCGACTTGGGTTCTCTCACGACGAGGACGCTCCCTTCTCCGCGCTGATCGACCTCGCGTCCCAGCTCTCGATCACCTCGCCCGATCTTCTCCATCTCGTCCGCGACGCCGGCGTGGGCTGGCGCGCCAAGCTCGAGCGGGTAACGAGCGAGCTCGTGCTCGCCGCGCCGGTGGTGTTGTTCGACGAGCCTCGGTCGCCCGGCACCACCCTCGGACGAGGCGTGTTCGCGAGCTGCGCTCACGAGCTGAGCCACGCCATCCTCTCGGCGGACAAGCTCCGGGTCGTCGCGGGAGAGCAGACTCACGGCAGCTTCGTTCCCTCACACGCGGTCGTCTCCGTGCAGCCTACATCGCTCCCTCGCCAGGTGCTCGAGCGTGCATGGTCGAACAAGGCGCTGGAAGCCGCTGCCGCCGCCCTCATGGAGCAGGACGCCACGCGGCTAGCCCGCTATTCCCCTCTCGAGCTTCGCCTCGCGGCGGCATGCGTGGCAAACGGCGCCCGCGCCCGCGATCTCGCGGAGCGGCGGTGGAGCCCGCCCGAGCTCGTTCGGTGCGCCGTCTCCAACGATGCGCTTCGCGGCGCCGTCGCGCGGCTGGCACTCTGCCGCATGGGAGCCCCGCACGATCTCGCGCACGATCTTGCTGCAACCGGCGAGCTCTACGCGTTCCTGAAGGACGTCGTCTTTATCGAGTCGCCCGCCGGCGCGATCGTGCACGACGTCATCGCGCACGAAGCGCTCGAGGGACGATGGCTTCCCGACCTCTCCGCAGAGCAAGCGCACGCCACCATCGCCGCCTGGCACCGGCGCCAGTTTGAGGAGGCGAGCGCCGTGAACGACCTCTCCAAGGCGACGCGTCACGAAGTGGAGGTGGTGCACCACCTCACCGAGTCGCGCGACGCGGTAGGTGTGCTCTCTGCGGCGGTGTTCTTCTCCGAGCAATACGATCTGCTTGGGAAGGAGCTCAGCCTCGCCAAGCGGTACCAAGACGCGGTAGACGCGTACGAGCGCGCCCTCGCCTACGACGCGAACGACGCGTACGCGCACCACTACCTCGCGTTCAATCTCGACGCGCAGGGCAAGCAGGCGAGCCGCGTAAAGGCTGGCTACGAACGGGCCCGCGACCTCCATCCGCAGCGCGCGCGCTACCACGGCCGCTACGCGACGTTCTTGGTCACCGTGGGCCGAATGGCCGAAGCCGACGACGCCTGGGCGCAGGCGCTCAGCGAGCTTGGGTACGACGCGTTCGACCCCGCGCTCCTCGTCCGCCAGCTCCACCTGCCGCTCGCCGCGCTATTGCTCCATCGGGGTGAGCTGGATTTTGCCGAGCGCGTGCTCTCGGCCTTTCCTCGGTCCTTGCGCGACCGGCCGGCGTTTCGCTCGCTCGAGCTGCGCCTCACTCTCCTGCGCGAGGTGGAGAACGAGACCAACGTCTTTCCGCCCGCTCTCGCGATCGAGAGCCGCTGGAAGAGACCCGCCCTCTTCGACGCCGCGGACCCACGCAAGGTGACGCGTTATCGGCCCGGCCGCATCTGCGACGTGAGCGAGCGCGGCGCACGCGTGCTCATGGGCGAGCGCGCGGCAGACGGGCCGCCCTCGTACCGATACGTCAACTTCACGCGCGCCGAGCTTGCGGCATTGGGCGCCGAGAGGCGTAGTGGCTTCCCTCTCGCGGTCGGCACGTTCGTCGAGCACCTCGAGCTGGACGACGGCACCGAGCGCTTCCTGAGCTGGCAGCCGCAAGCGAACGCCCTTCCATCCCTCGAGCTCGGCTTCCCGCCCGACCGCTACATCCGTGTCGCTGCCTCCGCTTCGGAATGACGCGCTGACGGTCTTCGTGCTCGGACCGGGCACGGGCGAGTCAGTCGTGGTGCATGCGCCATGCGGCGCGTGGATGGTCGTGGATAGCTGTCGATCGAGTGGGAAGGGCCTCGCGCGGAAGCTCCTCGACCACTACGAAGCGCGCCCGAGCTTGCTCGCCCTCACGCACCCGCACCTCGACCATGCCTCGGGCTTTTCGGACCTCGTGAATGCCTTTACGAAGCCGGGCGACAGCCAATGGCCCAAGCTCGGAATCGTGCCGTCGCCGGCCACCAAGACGGCGGACGGCTGGTGGGACTTGGAGCCCGCGCTGAAGAGTGGCCAAGTGCAGCAAGCCATCGCGGCGGTGCTCACGCGATGGGAAGATCGGGAAACGTCGCGGTGGGACATGAAGCAGGGCGAAGTCGAGCCGCTCGGCGACGCGAAGGTTTACGTCATCTCGCCCAGCCCAGCCGAGCGTGCCGCGGCGCGCGACGCATGGAACCGGGGATCGGACCACGACTTCAACCGCGCATCGTCTGCTTTCATCGTGGAGTGGCAAGGGCGCACCGTGCTTCTCGGCTCCGACCTGGTGGAGAATCCGGGCAAGGGATGGTCGGACGCGACCACCATGTTTACCCACGCGGTCTCGCACGACGTCTACAAGCTCGCGCATCACGGCTCGGATGGCGCACGAGGGCCGCAGCTCGGGACGGCCACAGCCACCGCGCGGGTATGGATCGCCACGCCGTTTGCGCGACAAGACTTGCCGACGGCCCAGGACCTCGCGCCGCACTTGGCGATAGAGCCGAGCGTGCATCTCACCGGGCTACCGACGAGATACGACGACCAAAGCAGCCGGCATCGAACAGTAGCCGTCGGCGGGCTCGGAGCGCTCCATGCAACGCCGCCTCCGGGAGGATTTCCTGATTGTTTTGTGTGTGTGGTGGTGCCGCGGGCGGGGCCGTGCGTGGTGACGTGCGGCTCGGGGGCGGTCACAGTCACGAGGTAATGTGAGAGGCTCTTGCGCATACCGGTGAGCCCGTGAGCGGGGCTGTGGATCTCCGCTGCGGTACCCGAGCTCGCGCCAGGCGCCTCAACCAGCGCCGCTTCTGGTAAAACCCCCTCCCCATGAGCTCTCGCGCGTCGCGGTTCGTGGGCCCCTTCGTCGTCGCGCTCGCCTCCGTGGCGTGCGGAGGTGCGGCGTTCACGTCGACCAAGGCGGCCGAGCCCGTGCTCATCGCCAAGTCCGAGTCGCCCGCCGAGGTGCGCGCGGCCGTCGTGAGGGCCATGCAGAGCCGGCGCTTTTCTGCCCTCGGCGAGGAGCCCGGCAAGATCTCCGCGCGCCTCACCAGGGGCGACGTCACCCTCGACGTCGACGTCGAGTACTCGGGCACGCAGTACCTGGTGCGCTACGTGAAGAGCTCGGGCCTCAAGACCAAGCCCGGCCCCGGCGGCGAGGTGCTGGTCGACGATCACTGGGCCGGCTGGGTGCGGGGCCTCCGCGCGCGCATCGGCGAGGAGCTCCTCGTGCCCGCCAAAGAGGCCGCCGAGACGGCCAAGCGCGAGCGCGACTACCAGCTCCTCCTGGAGCAGCACAAGACGGCCCAGGCGCAGGCGAACGCGCAGGCCGCGCAGCAAACGAACGCGCAGCCGGCGCAGCCCACCGAGGTCTCGTCGCCTGCGCAGCCCGCGCCCGCGCAGCCCGCGCCCGCGCAGCCGCCGATCGTGATCCAGCCGGTCATCCCGGCCCTCCCCGTTCCGGTGCCGCAGCTCCCCGCCGGTGGCGTCAACCTGAGTCGCTCGACGACGCAGGGCAGCCAGACGATCACGTGCTGCATCAACGGGGCGCTCTACGTGTGCCCGAGCCAAGGGCCTTCAAGAAGTGCTTGCGCTTCGGGCCGCACGAGTGCACGCGGGACCCGAGCAAGAGCTGCAAGTAGCCGTTCTGCAGCGTACGCCGCGTACGACAGCGGCGGCAGCGGCTTCGGTTCACCCCTTGGGCTCGCGGAGCGACGGCACGTGGAGGTCGTCGAGCATGCGAAAGAACGAGCCGTCGCGGGCCGCACGCCGGCGCGACTGCGCCTGCTCGTCGCTCAGGGTGGCGCGCACGCGGAGCGCCTCGACGCGCAGCTCGCCAGCGGTGGGCCACCGCTGCTCGCGGTCGTAGGCGAGGGCCTTGTCGACGAGGGTCACGAGGGCCGGCGGCGCCTCGGGGGCGGGCACCGCGAGGGAGCGCGCCGGCTGGGTGGCCGCGGCGAACCAGGCCGAGTAGTCGTCCTGGCCCTCGTGGACGCGCTCGCCCACGAGGCACTGGAAGAGCACCGCCCCCAGCGAGAAGACGTCGGCGCGCCCGTCGACCACGCTCGCGCCCTGCGCCTGCTCGGGCGCCATGTACGCGGGGGTGCCGAGCAGCGACCCGGCCGCGGTCTTCATGGCGATCGCGCGGCTCTTGCCTACGCCGAAGTCGAGGAGCTTCACGCCGGCGGCCGTGAGGAACACGTTCGGCGGCTTGAGGTCGCGGTGGACGATGCCCGCGCCGTGGACCTGGCTCAGCGTGTCGGCGAGCGCGATGGCGATGTCGAGCGACTCGCCGATCGTGAGGCACCCCTCCTCCGCGAGCCGGTCCTCGAGGGTCTGCCCCGCGAGCAGCTCCATGACGAGGTAGGGGCACCGGTCGGCCTCGGAGACGCCGTCGTCGACCACGACGCACACGCCGGGGTGCTTCACGCTGTTGGCGAGGTAGGCCTCCTCGAAGAACCTCGCGACCGCCACGTCGTCGGCGGTGAGCGGGCGGTGGAGGACCTTCATCGCGAAGCGCGTCCCGCGGTCGTCGGCGACAGCGTAGACCGTGGCCATCCCGCCGAGGCCGATGATGCTCTCGAGGAGGTATTTCCCCACGCGCGTTCCGACGCGCCTGTCCTTGGTCACGGGTGTCGCCATGTGCCCCTCTCGACGTCGCCTCGGGGCCAGGCTACCACGCGGCGCGCTCGCTCGACGCGGCTCGACGCGGCACGCTCATTCGCCGCGCTCGAGCACGCGGTAGAGCCCCTGGCGGCTGAGGCCGAGGGCGCGGGCGGCCTCGCGCTTGTTGCCGTCGGCGGCGGCGATCGCGCGACCCACGAGCTCGCGGAGCTCGGCCTGGTGCCTCGCGCGCAGCGCCGAGAGCGTGGTCTCGCGGAGCTCGCGCTCGGCGCGCGGACCTCCCGCGGGCGCGCGCGCCATCGCGGCGGTGATGTCGGGGCGCCCGATCACGAGGCCGTCGGCGAGGGCCGCCGCCGCGCGGAGCACGTTGCCGAGCTCGCGGACGTTCCCGGGCCACGCGTGCTCGGTGAGCGAGGTGAGCGCCGGCACGTCGAGCGTGTGGGCGCGCGTGCCGGGCTCGCGCGCGAGGAGGGCCCGCGCGACGAGGGGGATGTCCTCCATGCGCTCGCGGAGCGAGGGCACGGGCACGGTCAGCGCGGCGAGGCGGTAGTACAGGTCCTGCCGGAAGGCGCCCCGCTCGACGAGCTCCGGCAGCGCGCGGTGCGTCGCGGCGACGACCCGGAGGTCCACCTTGCGGGCCCGACCACCCCCGAGCGCGCGCACCTCCCGGTCCTCGAGGACCCGGAGCAGCTTGACCTGCATTTGTGGAGTCATTTCAGCGACTTCGTCGAGGAACAGCGTCCCGCCCTCGGCCTCCTCGAAGAGCCCGCGGCGGGCGCGCTCGGCCCCCGTGAACGCGCCGCGCTCGTGGCCGAAGAGCTCCGCCTCGAGCAGCGGCTCGGGCACGGCGCCGCAGTTGATGGCGACGAAGGGCCCTCGAGCGCGCTCGGAGATCTGGTGGACGAGGCGCGCGAACAGCTCCTTGCCGGCGCCGGTCTCGCCGAGGAGCAGCACGCTCGTGGCGCTGCGGGCGGCGCGCGCGAGGGTCGCGACGCTCCCGAGGAGCGCGGGAGACTCGCCCACGAGACCGACGCTCGTCATCGCGCGGCGCACCGGCTCACTGACCCGCGCGTCCGCGGCTGTGGAGGCCCCATGGGCGCGCTGCTCGGCGAGGCGGCGCTCGATGCGGCGGAGCAGGCGCCGGAAGGGGGCGCGGTGCTCGGTGGGCGTGCGGTCGACGAGGCGAGCGCGCAGCACGGGCAGCGTCGCGCGGGCGAGGCTCCCGATCGGGTCGGGCTCGCTCACGAGGGCGGCGCACGCCTCGTGCTCCACCCGGCCCGCCGCGCCGCTCCCCGCGATCGCGAGCGCGCCGAGCCAGCGGAGGAGCCAGGCCCCGGGCGGTCCGGCCCGCGCCGCGAGCGCGAGGGCCTCGGCGGCGTGCAGGCGAATGCCGGCGTTCGCCTGGGGCCCCATCAGGGCTATCCCCACGCGCTCCGCCTCCGCGCGGCCGCCGAGCGCGAGGTGGGCGTCCGCGCGCACCTTCTCCAGCGCGAACCGCACGGGCCGCAGCAGCGCGGGGAGCGCGAGCCCCTGCTCGGCGAGCGCGACGGCGCGGCGCGGGTCGCCCGTGCCCTCGAGGGCGAGCGTCGCCTCCAGGGCGAGGTGCTGCGCGCGCTGCCACGACGGCGCGTCGTCGTCGAACGCCGCCTCGCCCAAGATGGCGTCGGCCGCTGAGAACGCGCCCACGTCGAGCAGGGTCTGCACGCGCGCGTGGCGCAGCGCCCAGTCGGCGTGCCCGCCGGCGCCCCCATCCGCGAGGTCCGCGGCCTGGCCGAGCACCACGAAGGCCTCCGAGAAGCGGCCCGCGGCGCGGTGCACGCCCGCCAGGTTGTAGAGTACACGAAATGCGCGCGACGGCGGCAGGTCGTCGAGCGGCGTCGCGAGGAGCAGCTCGAACGCCTCGCGGGCGCGCTCGTGATCGCCGAGCCGGCCGAGCAGCAGCGCATAGTCGGCGAGCACCACCCGCTCGGTCGCGGGATCCTTCGCGCGGGCCGCGAGGGTGCGCGCGCGGGCGGCGTGCTTCAGCCCCGCGATGTACTCGCCGGCCGCGCGGCGCACGTCGGCGAGCACGAGCTCCCCGAGCGCCTCGTCGCGGTACGAGCGCGCGGTCCGGGCGACGCGCACCGCCTCGGCCGCGACGCGCTCGGCCTCGGTCGCGTCGTCGTCGAGCAGGAGCGCCGTCGCGAGCAGCCGGCGGCTCGCGGCGCGGGCGCCGTCGCGCGGGTCACGATCGGCGCGCGCCACCGCGCGCTCCGCGAGCGCGCGCGCGCCGCGAAAGTCTGCGCGGTCGAGGGCGGCCTGCGCGGCCACGAGGAGGTCCTCGCAGGTGGCGCCCGGGACGGGCAGGCCCCGCGCGGCGCGGGATCGTTCGCGGGACATGTGTCCGAATGGTGGACACTCTCGCGCGGCGCGGTCAAGTGGGTTGACGTTTGGGCGGGCCGCTACTCGGCTGGGGAAGGCGCCTCGCTCGGGCCCGGGGGCGAAGCCTTGATGCCGAAGAGGCGCGCGAGGTGGCCCTTCGTGTTCTCGATGGTGAGGTACACGACGGGCACGACCACGAGCGACAGGATGGTGGAGCTGATGACCCCACCGATGACGGCGATGGCCATCGGCGAGCGGAACTCGCTGCCTTCTCCGTTGGACGTCGCTGTCGGGAGCATGCCGAGGATCATCGCGGCGCTGGTCATGAGGATGGGCCGGAGGCGCTCTGGGCCCGCCGCGAGGATGGCCTCGAGCGGCGTGTCGCCGTGCTCACGCACCCGCACGAGCGCGCGGTCGAGCAGCAGGATGGCGTTCTTGGTGACGAGCCCCATGAGCAAGATGATGCCGATCATCGCGCCCATCGCCATGGTGCGCTGGGCGATGAAGAGGCCGTAGAACGCGCCCACGAAGCCGAGCGGGAGCGTGAGCATGATCGTGAGCGGGTGGATGAAGCTCTCGAACTGCGACGCGAGGATGAGATAGATGAAGATGATGCCGAGCCCCATGGCCGCGCCCATCGAGCCGTTCGTCTCGGTCATCTGACGGATCTGCCCGTCGAAGTGGTAGCTCGCGCCCGGGGGCAGCTTGATCTTCGCGAACGCGGCGGTGAGCTCGGGCACGATCTCGCCGAGCGATCGGCCCTTGGTCGAGGCCCAGATCACGATCTGGCGCTCGCGATCCTCGCGCTCGATGACGCTGGGGCCCTCGCCGCGCTCGACGGTCGCGAGATCCGCGAGCGCCATCGGGCCGCTCGGGGTCTGCACGGTCATGCGGAGCACGTCGTCGACCGTGGCGCGGTCGCCCGACCGGAGGCGCACGCGGATGGGCACCTCGTCTTTGCCCTGCCGCATCTTGCCGGCCTCGTCGCCCTCGACCGAGGCGCGGAGCGCGAGGGCGATCTGCGCCACGGGCACGCCGGCGCGCGCGGCCTTGTCGCGGTCGACGCGCACGCGGAGCTCGGGCTGGCCCGGGCTATATTTGACCTGGAGGTCAGCCATGCCGGGGATGGCGCGCATGGCCTGCTCGAACTCGTGGGCGAGCGGCGCGAGCTCGTCGTAGGTGGCGCCCCGCACCTGGACCATGATGGGCGCCTCGGTGGCGGCGCCCTCGACGAAGGGCGGGTCGGTGACGGTGATCTTGGCGCCGGGCATCGCGGCGTACGCGATGTCGCGGGCGCGGTCTTTCAGGTCGGCGAGCGGAACGTCGCGGTGGCTCTTCGGCACGGTGACCACGCGCCAGCGCACCTTGTTCACCTCGCCGGCCGCGCCGAGCGTGGAGAGCACGGTGATGAACCTTTTGTCCTCCAGCACCTTGAGCTCGGCGGGGAGCGACAGGCGCGCGGTCTCGTCGAGCTTGGTGCCGGCGGGCAGCTCGGCCTCGAGCACGAACTGGCCGCGGTCCTCCTGGTTGACGAACTCGTTGCCCATGAGGCCGGCGACGGGGCCGATCGAGAACAGCGCCAGGAACGCCCCGAGCCCGACGACGATCTTGTTCCGGAGCGCGAACCCGAGCACGCGGCGGTAGACGCCCTCGATCCCCTCGAAGACGGCCAGGAACGGCCGCTTGAGGGGCATGAACGGGTCCTTCGCGCCGGCCACGTGCGCCTTCGAGAAGCGGCTCGAGAGCATGGGGTCGAGCGTGAACGCCACGAAGAGCGACACCAGCACGGCCGCGGTGATGGTGAGCCCGAACTGGCGGAAGAACTGGCCCACGATGCCGCTCATGAACGCGACGGGCACGAACACGGCGACGATGGTGAGCGTGGTCGCGAGCACCGAGAGCGAGATCTCGCGGGTGCCCTCGAGCGCCGCGCGCCGGGGCTCCACCCCCCTCTCCAGGTGCTTCGAGATGTTCTCGCGCACGACCACCGCGTCGTCGATGAGGAGCCCAATCGCCAGCGAGAGCGCGAGCAGGGTCATCATGTTGAGCGTGAAGTGCAGCGCGTACATCACGAAGAACGTGGAGACCACGCTGGTCGGCAGCGCGACCGAGCTGATCAAGGTCGAGCGCAGATCGAGCATGAACATGAGGATGACCAGGATGGCCATCGCGCCGCCGAAGAGGATGGCGACCTCCACCTCGTGCGCGTTCTCGCGGATGAACTTCGACTGGTCGACGATGACCGAGGCCTTGTACCCCTCGGGGAAGGTGCGCTCGAGCCCCGCGAGCTTCGCCTTCACGAGGTCGGCGACCGCGACGGTGTTCTTGCCCGACTGCTTCACCACGTCGAACGACACGGCCTGCGAGCCGTTCGCGCGGATGCGCATGCGGAGCTCTTCGTAGCCGTCCTCCACCTGTGCGATGTCGGAGAGGCGCACGCTCGAGCCGTCCTTCGTGGTCGCCACGATCGTGTCGCGGATCGCCTCCACCGTGCGGAGCTCGCCCACGGTGCGGACGCTGATCTCCTTTACGCCCTCGTCGAAGTGACCGGCGGGCACGTTCAGGTTCTGCGCGCGCAGCTGCTGGAGGATGGCGATGGGCGAGAGGTGGAGCGCGTCGATGCGCGCGAGGTCGAGGTCGACGTGCACCTCGCGCTCGGCGCCGCCGAGCACGTTCACCGCGGCGACGCCCTCCACCTGCTCGAGCGAAGGCTTGATGACGTCGCGCGCGAACTTCGCGGTCTCCGAGAGCGAGCGGCCGCCGCCCTCGAGGGTGTAGGTGATGACCGGCGCCGCACCCACATCGATGCGGCTGATGAGGGGCTCTTTGGTCTCCGTGGGGAGCTTGTAGCGGGTCTGCGCGACGCGCTCGCGCACCTCGGTGGCGGCCTGCTGGATGTCGACGTCGAGCTTGAAGAGGACGATGACCTGCGACGCGCCCTCGCGCGAGTAGGTCTTCACGCGGTCGATGCCGTTCAGTGAGACGACGGCCTCTTCTAGCGGGCGCGTGACGAGCTGCTCGACCTCGCCGGGCGCCGCGCCGGGGTACGGCACGGTGACGGCGACGACGGGGAACGACACGTCCGGGAAGAGGTCGGTCCCGAGCTGGGTGTAGCCCATCACCCCGAGCACCATGAGGGCCAGGGTGACCATCACGGTGAAGACCGGGCGATTGATGGCGATCGATGAGATGTTCACGGGCGGATCTCCAGAGGCGTGGTCTGGCGCGTCACTTTTTGTCGGGCGAGGGCGCGGCGATCTCCACCGGGTCGCCCTCGTGCAGGTCGTCGGAGGGGCTCAGCACCAGCTGGTCGGTCGGCGCGAGGCCGCCGGTCACGATCCACGAGCCGTCGGTGTCCACCGACTGGACCACCCGCACGCGCTGCGCCTTCCCGCCGACGACGCGCACGACCTCGTTCTGCGAGCCGACCCGCCGCGCCGCGGCCGGCACGCGCAAGGCGGCCACTTCTTCTGTGCCGTCGATCTGCGCGCGCACGAAGCCATAGCCGAGCAGCTTCGCGCTCGCGTCGGTGGGGACCTCGATCTCGACGGGCGCGCGGCGCGTGGCCTGGTCGAGCGAGGGCACGAGCGCGATGACCTTCCCCACGACCTTGTGGCCTTGGTAGGCGATCGTGACGGGGGAGCCGAGGCGGACGATGCCCACGTCTTGCTCGCTCAGCGTGGCGCTCAGGCGAAAGCGCGTCACGTCCTCGAGGCGAATCAGCGGGACGCCCGGGTTCACCACGCTGCCGATCGCCGTCGGGGCCCGGGTGACGACGCCGGCGAAGGGGGCGACGATGGAGTGCATGCCGGCGCCCTGCTGCGCGAGGTTCGTCGTCGCGCGCGCGCCCTCGAGCTGGGCCCGCGCGAGCGCGACCTGCTGCCGCGCCTGCTCGGCCTGGGCCTCGGGGATCGACTTGGTGGCGATGAGCGCGTCGGTGCGGCGGAGGTTGTCTTCGGCGATGGCGAGGTTCGCCTCGGCGGCCTTGGTCTGCGCCACGGCCTGGTTCACCTGGGCGCCGGCGCGCGAGGCGTCGAGCACCGCGAGCAGCGCGCCGGCCTTCACCGTGTCGCCGGTGGCGACGTTGAGCTTCACCAAACGCCCCGGGGTCTCGAAGCCGATCTCGGCCTCTCGCCAGGGCTTGAGCGTGCCCGTGAGCTCGACCCGCGGCTTCCAGCGCATGGGGGTGGGCGACACGACAGAGACGGGCGGGCGCTTGGCCAGCGCGGCGGCCGCGACGGTGCGCTCCTCCGAGGTGTCCTTCCGCTTCTGGAGGGCCTGGGTCACGCGGAGGCCCATGATCCCCGCGAGGCCGAGCCCCGCCACCAGACCGACGATGAGCACGACGCGGCCGCCGCCGCCCCCCCCCTTGGAGGGCGCGGGCGCCTCCGACGAGGTGGTGGGGTAAGAGTGTCCGGGCTCCAACTGGGGGCTGCCTGTATGCATGGGTTTTCTGTGTAGTTTCGTGCTTGTAACAGTGACTGAGCGGGCCTCAGCTCGACGGGCGCCTCGGCCGAGCGACGCGCCGCGCCGCGCCGGCCGCGCGGTGGCTGGACTCTGAGGTCGGCAGGGTCACCCGGGAAGAGGGGGCCCTCGGGATCGTGCTCGCTTTGTGATCGGCGGTGAGGCCGAGCGCGAACACGCGGTGCGTGGCGAGGAGCCAGTCGCGCAGCGGAGGCTTGCGCTCGCTCGCGAGCATGGCCTTGGCGAGCTCCCCGTGCGCGCCCACGATCAACGTCGCGACGAGCTGGGGGTCGAGGTCGGCCCGGTAGAGGCCGCGGCGCATGAAGAGCTCGACCCAGCCCTTCGCGTTGCTGAGGAGATCGCGGTGGAACGCCTCGAAGAGGTAGGCGTAGTCGCCCTTGCAGGTGTGCAAAATGGCCAAAATCGCGCGATTTTGCCACAAGAACTCGAAGAGCTCGACGTTCTCGTCGACGCCACACTCCGCGATGTCTTGGCCCTGCTTGCTGTCGAGCAGCTCAGCCGAAGGGCTGCGCAGCAGGCTGCCGCACCGCGCGAGGAACGCCTCCACCACCTGGAGGAACGCCTCCTCCTTCCCGGAGAAGTGCAGATAGAACGCCCCCTTCGAGACGCCCGCGAGGCGCGCGATCTCTTCGACCTTCGCGGACTCGAGGCCCTTCTTGGCGAAGACCTCCTCGGCGGCGCGGAGCAGCGAGATGCGGGCGGTGGGATCGGCGACGCGAGACATTGTGACCGGCTGGTCAGTTATAGGCACGCCTCGGGCGGAGGCAAGCCGGGGCGACACATTCGTCGCGCTCTTTTTTTGGCCCACCCCGGCGGCGCGTGCGACCACCTACTCCGATGACCAGTCGTGCCGCACCCGAGCTCGTTGAAATCCGCAAGGCCGCCGAGGAGCTCGCGAAGGGGCGAGGCGAGCGCTTCTCGACCGCGCACGTGCTCGCGGCGCTCTCGGCCAGGCCGGGGGACGTATCGCAGCTCCTGGCCGACAGGCGGCTCGACGGCGACACGCTGCTGCGGGCCGCGCGCGTCGCGACCGACGGCTCGCCCGACGCGCTCCTCCGCGCCGTGACCCGCGCGCAAGACTTCGCGCAGCGGGCGGTCCAGCGCGCTCCGCTCGCGCGCGGCGAGAAAGACAGCCGGGCGCCGAACGCGCTGCACCTCCTGTTCGCGCTCTGCCAAGACACCACGTCGGCCGCGTACCGCGCGATGGTCCAGTGCGGCACCGACGTCTCGAAGGTGCGCTCCGCGGCGCTCCAGCTCGCGACGGGCGCGAGCCTGCCCCGGAGGCCTTCTGCGCCGCCGCCGCCCGCCAGCCCCCCCAGCCCAACGACCCAGCTCCAGCGTGCTCCAGCGCCGCTCACGAGGACCGCGGCCCCCACCCGCCCGGCGCCGCGCCTCTCGTCGGAGCCCCCGGCCTCGGCCGGCCCCACCGCGCTGCCAGGAGAGGCCCGGCCCGTCGTGGGGACGCGGGCGCCCCGCCGCGGCGAGCCGAAGCGCACAGCGCTGCCCGCGCACGAGCTGGATCCAAAGCAGTTTCCGCTACTTACGTCCCTTGGTCGGGACCTCACCAAGCTGGCCCGCGAGGGCGCCTTGGACCCGGTCGTCGGGCGCGACGAGGAGGTCGAGCGTACGCTCGACGTGCTCGCGAAGCGCACCGCCAACAACCCCTGCCTCATCGGCCAGGCGGGCGTCGGCAAGACCAGCGTCGTGCGCGGGCTGGCCCAGCGCATCGCCGCGGGCGAGGGTGTGGCGTCGCTCGATGACCGGCTGGTCATCGAAATCGAGCTCCCGCAGCTCTTGGCCGGCACGGGCGTGCGCGGCTCGCTCGCCGAGCGCCTCGGGCAGCTCCGCGCCGAGGTGAAGCGCGCGCAGGGCAAGGTCGTGGTGTTTTTCGACGAGGTGCACACGCTGTTCGGGCCCGACGCCGGCGACGAGGCCCAGGCCGAGCTCAAGCTCGCGCTCGCGCGGGGGGAGCTGCCGTGCATTGGCGCGACCACGACCGAGGAGTACCGCCGGTTCATCGAGTCGGATCCGGCGCTCGCGCGGAGATTCACCCCGGTCGAGGTCGTCGAGCTCGGCCCGGAGGAGGCGTTCCTCGCGATCGAGCAGGTCGCGCCGCTCTACGAGGCGCACCACGCGGCGAAGTACCAGCCGGAGGCGCTCGCGCGGGCGGTGACCTGGAGCGTGCGCTACCTGCCGGGCCGCGCGCTCCCGGACAAGGCCATCTCCATCCTCGACCTGGCGGGCGCGCGCGCGCGCCGGCGCGGCGGCCACGAGATCACGCCGGAGGGCGTCGCCGAGGTGGTGGCGGAGCTGTCGGGCGTGCCCGAGGAGCGCCTGCTCGAGACCGACGGCGACCGGCTGCTCCGCTTCGAGCAGCTGCTCGCCGAGCGGATCGTGGGGCACTCGTCGGCCCTCGCGAAGGTCGCCACGGTGCTCCGCCGCAACGCCTCCGGGTTTCGCTCGAAGCGCCCGGTGGGCACCTTCCTCCTGCTCGGGCCGACCGGCGTGGGCAAGACCGAGACGGCGAAGGCGGTCGCGGAGTGCCTGTTCTTCAGCGAGAGCGCGATGACCCGCATCGACATGAGCGAGTACGCGGAGGCGCACGCCATCGCCCGGCTCGTCGGCGCCCCGCCCGGGTACGTGGGCCACGACTCCGGGGGCCAGCTCACCGAGGCGGTTCGCCGCAGGCCCTACCAGGTGATCTTGCTCGACGAGATCGAGAAGGCCCACCGCGACGTGCTCGAGGGCTTCCTCCAGGTGTTCGACGAGGGGCGCCTAACGGACGGGCGCGGGCGCACGGTCGATTTCACCAACACGGTGCTCCTCCTCACCTCGAACATCGGCGCGCACGTCTCCGACGACGAGACCCGCGAGCGCGGCCGGATCGGCTTCGGCAAGCGCGGCTCGACCCCACGGGACGCCACACGCTACGAAGAGGCGATGGCCGAGGCCGCGCGCGCGGCGCTGCCGCCAGAGCTCTACAACCGCCTCGACGAGGTGCTCGCGTTCGCGCCCCTCGAGCGCGCCGACGTGGCCGAGGTCGCGCGGCGCATGCTTCGGGGCCTCTCGGGCGACCTCGAGCGGCAGCGCGGGGTGTCGCTCACGATCACCGAGGACGCGATCGAGGTGCTCCTCGACGCGGGCGGCTTCGACCGTGCGCTCGGCGCGAGGCCCATGCGGCGTACCCTCGGACGCCTCGTCGAGGCGCCCGTGGCCGAGATGCTCCTCCGCGGCGAGCTCACGCGGGGCGACGCGGCCCAGATCGGCGTCGAGCGCGACCGCATCGTCATTCTGCGCGCGCCGCGAGGCCGCGCCCCGCGTGACGCGCCGCTCTCGATCTCCCTGTAGCGCGACCTCGGCTCCGCCGGGCTTCCGCCCGCCACCCCGCGTTTGGCGCCGCTGTGCGTCAAGCGCACGCGACGTGCTGCCGAGTGTTGCGGGGTGCTCTGGTGTGCGCTAGACGGCCGCTCCATGCGACGCTGGCACTTGTTTCCGCTCTTTGGGTCCCTGCTCCTCCTCGCCTGTGGCTCGACCAGCGGTGTCCCGACCGAGGGCGAGGTCAGCGACGAGGTCACGGCCGAGGCGGAGGACGCCCTCAAGGCGGACGGCCGGTCCACGTTCTATTTCGCGCGCCACGACGATCGCCGCTGCGCCTCGCCCATGTGCGGCGGCGCGTGGGTCCGACGCGTGAACTACCCCACCACCCGCTGCTCCGACGGCACCTACCAGGCCGAGTGCTACGTCTCGGAGCTCCGGCTCCCCGCGGACGTGGCCGAGGTCCCCACGGCGCAGGCGCTCTACCGCGGCACGATCGGCACCAAGACCTACTCGGGCATCGGCCGCTTCGGCGTCTTCAAGGCGACCGAGGTGTGGAGCCCCGACGCCGACACGGTCGACGAGCCATCGACGTCGGCGGGCACGTTCTATCGCGTCGAGGCGTCCGGCGTCGTGTGCGTGCGCGCGCCCTGCCCCAGCCTCCGGCAGGGCAAGCTAAACTCGACCGCCCGCCCGACGAGCCTCACGGTGCTCGATCTCTCCGGCGCGCCGGGCACCGCGGCGCAGCACCGCGCGGCGGCGTCGGAGGCCCTCACCTCGGCCGTGCTCGCCGTCGGGACGAACATCCTCGGCAAGGACGGGCTGCAGCTCACCGCGACCCAGTACTACCGCCGCGTGCAAGCGGCCGCGCCGGTCGAGGGCAAGGCCGACGGCGACACCTGCGCCGACACGAGCGAGTGCGCGGGCGGCCTCGAGTGCTGCTACCCGTGCGGCATCCAGGGCTGCGTGAACCGCTGCATGCCGCCCGCGCCCGGCGGCGGCTGCCCCCTGTTCCCCTGAGCTTGTGCCCTGAAGTTCGCCCGCGACGCGAATTCTGGCCTCGCCAGCGCCACCCCTCAAGGGGCGAGCGTGATGGCGCGCCGGTAGCGCTCGCGACGAGCGGGATCTCGAAGGATTTCATAGGCTTCCTCGAGCACCACGGCGATGTGCTCGACGTCTTCGCGGAGGTCGGCCGTGGCCGCCGTGAGCATGCGAGAGGGCTCGAACTCGCGGCGTAGCGCGAGGTAAGCGCGCCGCACCTCGTAGCCCGTCGCGTCGTGACCGAGGCCGAGCACCGCGAAGTAGTCGCCGTCTTCGACCGGCGCCATTCGGGCGCGCACGCGGGCGCGGATGGCCTCCTCGTCGAGGGCGAGGACATCGCCTTCGGGGACGTCGTCTTCGCGGTCGCGCTCGCGGGCGCGGTCGCGCTCGAGCCGCTCTCCTCGATCGCTCCGACGCGGCGCGCCGAGCGCGCGCACGACGACGAGCGCGCCTAGCAGCACGAGGGCGAAGGCGATGGGGAGCGCGTCGGCGTTCGACTCGAGGACCTCGGCCACGGTGCGGCCCTTCGCCGCGTCCAGCGCCCGCGCGTCGTCGGGGGCGAGGTGGGCCTCGACGACGAGCTTCGCGTTGGGCCCGTCGGCGAGCTTCACGTCCACGCCGAGGCGCTCCGCCGCCACCGCGGGATCGAAGACGCTGCGGACCGCCTCGACGAACGTCGCGACGCCGGGGGCGCCGCCGAACACGTTGGGCTCAGTCTTCAAACGCCCCGTGAGCTCGACCTCCAGCGTCGCGGTGCCACCCGCCACACGCAGGCACGCCGCCAAGACCCACTCGGCGTGGGCGCGAAGCACGGGCCAGAGTTGGTCCTGCACGAGGTGGCCGTGCGCCACCAGCGCCGCCCCCGCGTGGCGGCCGTAGGGAGGCAGCTTGGGCCGAAGCTGCGCGGCGACGTCACGGGGCAGCTCGCCCCGCTTGCTCAGGAAGGCCACCAGCGACTCTTCCTCTTCGCTCGAGGCGGCGGTGACGATGTCGCCCTCGCGCAACAGCACGCGACGGAGGGTGCCCTCCGACGCGAAGGCGAGCGCGCCCGAGAGGCGCCCGGAGATGGCCTCCGCCAGGGCCCGTGGTGCGTCGAGGCTCCCGAGCACGACCGTCTTGCCCGCCTCGCGCAGCGGGAGAGGAGGCAGCGTCAGAGCGCGCTCGCTCGCTCGCGGCGGAGACGGCACGGCGGCGGTCATGGGCGGAGGGGCGGGCGGCGGCGGGCGCTCGGCGACGCGGGCGCGCCCCAGCCCGTCGCGTGGCGTGGGCGGCAGCTCGCTGTCCCGAGACGGCGTCGGGGGCCGGCTCGGCCGCGGGGGCTTCGCGGTGACCCGGCGTTCATCCCGCTCCTGTTCCTCGCGCTCGTGGCGGAGCCGCTGCTCGGCCTCTTGGCGTTCGCGTTCGCGTTCGCGTTCGAGGCGCAGCCGCTGCTCACGCTCGGCCTCGTGCTTCTGCCGCTCTCTCTCTCGCTGCTCGCGCTCCGCCTCGTGGCGCTCGCGCTCACGCTCGTGCGCCTCGCGCTCGCGCTCACGCTCGTAAGCCCGGGCGCGGTCGCGCTCCAGCTCGTGGGCCAGCTCCCGGGCACGCTCGATCTCGCGGGCGCGGTCGTGGGCCTCGCGCTCCACCTCGAGCTCGCGCTCGCGGACACGCACGAGGTCGCGCGCCTCACGCTCGCGGCGCAGCGACGTCTGGCGATCTCCAGTGCCCGTCCGGGCGCCCGTGCCAGTGCCGCTCGAGGTCCCGCCCTTCGCCGGGCCGACGATCGCGTCGAGCTCGTCGTCCTCGTCGATGGGCTCGTCGAGCGAGTCGAGGAGATCGGCAGGCAGCACGGCCTCGAGCTCCTCTTCCGGCGACAGCGGCCCCTCGGTGTGACCCTGCACGCGCTGCTCGGCCTGGGCAAGCATGAGCTCGAGCTCGGGGCTGAGCGGGTTCACGAGGGACGGGCGCGCGGCGGGGAGCAGCGATGGACCGCTGAGCGGCGCCGGCGGCATGAGGCCCGCGGCCCCGTGACCGGAGCGGGCGGTGTGCGGCTCCGACTTGAGCGGCGCGGAGGGGACGCTCGGCGCGGCGGGCGGCTGGGACGGGCTGCGAAAGTTCGACGGCGGCAGCGTGGGCCGCGTCGCGCGCCGGGGCGCCGGCGGGCCGAGGACCTGCTCGATCGCCGAGAGGAGCGCGGGCTCTTCGATGGGTCGCCTGAAAAACCTCGTAATTCCGACGCTTTGCGCGTGTGCAACGTCCCGGATTGCGCCCGCCTGGCGGCCGAAGGCGAACACGCCGATAGGGGTCGGGTGGGCGAGCTCGCGGAGCTTGCCCAAGGTGTCGATCGCGGCCTCTTCGTCGGCGTCGAGCAGCACGAGCGCGGGCGGCTGCACCGTGACCCTCTCGCGGAGCAGCGAGAGCGGCACGTCGACGACGGTGTACCCGAGCATGCGCGCCCTCTGGGCCACGCCCTCGAGCTCGGCCGACGCGTCGGTGAGAAAGATGAGGCCCCGGTCCCCCGCCAGGGCGGGAGACTCGACTTCGGGCGGGCGGCTCGGGCGGGGCTCCTGGGACACGGCGTGCTTCGAGCCTTAGCTTGGGTCGTGGCTGTCGGGAAGGTGATCACTTCGGGTCGCGGGCGCCGGCGCCGGCGCACCGGCCGGGACGCCGCGCGAGAACAGCCGCCCGAGGAACCGGCCGAAGCGCGGCAGGAGGCCGGCGGCGTAGATGAGCGCGAAGATGAACGCGGTGAGGCCGAACTCGGCCCGGGTCATGCCCAGGATCATGGGGGTCCGTGGTGGGAGAGCGTGGCTGAGCGATCCCGAAAGAGGATGTCTTCTTCGCGAACAACATCTTTACCACGGGTCGCCGGCTGGGTCAGATTGCCGGCAATGAGCGCGAACGACGCGGAAGACGGCGGGCTGCCGCAGCCGCCCGAGCACGCCGCGCGCGACGTCGTCTACGTGCGGGAGCCAGGCGGGACGGCGAGCCGCGTCCCGATCGCGGCGCTGACGCACGGCGACCGGCCGGCGCCCGTGCGCGTGTCCGCGCACACCGAGGTCGCGATCTCGGCCCGCGGGCCCTTCGAGCCGCTCGCCTTCGCGGTCGCGCGCGACGCCGCGATGCGCTCGCGGCTCGCCGCGGGGCTGAACCTCCCGATCGTAGGGGCTTATTCGCGGCTCCGGCCCTTCTTTTACGTGGGCCTCGTGCCGTTGCTCATGCTCGCCGAGCTCGACCGCGAGATGCTCCACGGATACCACGGCGCGCGGGTGCGCCTCGCGCTCGGCCTCGCGTTCGCCGTGGGCATGGCGGTGGATTTCGCGCGGAGGGTGCCGCGCCACGCCGGGGCGTCGGCGGCGGTGCTGCTGTGGGTGGCCGCGCGCTACGCGCACATCCTCGCCGTCACCTGCGGCCGCACCGAGAACGCGGCGGTCGGCGTGTTCGCGCCGGCGCTCGCCGTGGGCGTGGCGCTCACGCTGCTCGCGCGGGCGCCCAGCGGGAACCGGCTCACCGAGGCGATCCTCGACAGGCTCGGCGTCGACCCCTCCGAGGTGGTGCGCGTGCGCCTCGGCGAGCCACCGTCGCGCGCGCTCGTGGCCACGAGCGTCGGCGCCGCGGTCGCGCTCCCGCTGCTGCTCGCCGCGATGAACCGCGCGGGGGCGGGCCTCTGGACCACGGGGCTCACGCTCGTGCTCTACGGCGCCGTCGTCCCAGACCTCGTCACGCGCCTCCTCGAGCGCCCCGCCAGCCCTGCGCCCCCCGCGCCCCCCACGCCGCGCGCGCGCTTCGGTCGAATCGCGCTCGCGGCCACGGTCGGGTTCGCCCTCACCTACGGGCTCGTGTCCGGCGCACACCGCAGCTTCGACGCGGGGATTTACCTGCAGCGCTGTACGCACCCGGACGCGTTCGAGCGCGAGGGGCGTCGCCTCCTCGAGGCGGAGACGCGCGAGGTCGAGCGCGGCGTCGCGCGCGCGAAGGACCGGCTGCCGATCCTGCTCATGACCGTGCTCGCCGTACCGCTCGCCGAGGAGCGCCTCTACCGAGGGCTCCTCCAGCGCGTGCTCACGCGACGCTACGGCGAGCGACGCGGGCTGGTGGCCGCCTCGCTGTTGTTCGGCGCCGCGCACCTCGCGGTGTACCGCGTGGCGTCCTACCAGGCCGCGCTGCTCGGGTTCGGGTTCGGGACCGCGTGGGTCGGGGGCGGCCTGCCCGCCTCGCTCCTCGCACACGCGGTCTGGAACGCGCACCTGCTCTTGTGAGCCCGTTCCCCGAACGGCACACCTACGCAACCCACGTAGTTCTCGAACAACGCCGGGCCGCGGGTGGACTCAGCCGAGGACCTTGTCGACCAGGAGCCCGCGGATGCGGTGGGTCTCGGGGAAGCCCGACCCGACCAGCGGCCGGCAGTACGAGTAGAACGCGTCGGTCACGCCGTTGCCGGCCTCGTTGATGAACGCGTCGGGCATGGTCTTGGTCTTCGCCGCGACCTCCTCGACGGGGACGAGGTCGTACTCGACCGAGTAGTTCAGCACGGGGCGCCGGAGCACGATCGAGCCGTCGACGTTGTCCCACATGGCGAACTGCACGGCCTTCTCGCCCACCTCGCGCGCCTCGTGCGCGTCGCGGTCGGACACGCACCCGACGAACGAGCGCTGGAGGTACCCGAACGTGTCGGAGCGGACCCGCTTGATGCCGAGGCGCTGCTTCACCGTGCCGGCGAGCAAATCGGCGAGGGCGCCGGTGCCGGAGAGCTCCACGTTGCCGTGGGCGTCGCGCTCCCGCTCGACGAGCGTGGTGAGGATCGGCGTGTGGTTCGCGTCGGCGATGCCCTCCGACACCGAGACGATGCAGCGCCCGTGACGCGCGTAGACCTCCTGCACCTCGCCGAGGAAGCGGTCGAGCGAGAAGGTGCGCTCGGGCACGTAGATGAGGTGCGGCCCCTCGTCGACGTACTTGCGCGCGAGCGAGGCCGACGCCGCGAGGAACCCGGCGTGCCGGCCCATGATGACCGCGATGTACACGCCAGGCAGCGCGCGCGTGTCGAGGTTGATGCCCATGAAGGCCTGCCCGACGAAGCGCGCCGCCGAGCCGAAGCCCGGGCAGTGGTCGTTGATGACCAGATCGTTGTCGATGGTCTTGGGGATGTGGATCGCGCGGAGCTCGTAGTTGGCCGCGTCGGCCTGGTCCTTGACGATGCGCACGGTGTCGGAGGAGTCGTTCCCACCAACATAGAAAAAGTAACGAATATCATGCGCTTGCATCACCTTGAACATGCGCGCACAGTACTCTTCGTTGGGCTTCTCGCGGGTCGACAGCAGCGCCGACGAGGGAGTGTTCGCGACGCTCTCGAGGTTGTGCGTGGTCTCCCGGGTGAGGTCCACGAACTCCTCGTTCACGATGCCCTTCACGCCGTGGAGCGCGCCGTAGACGCGCGTCACCTGGGTGAACTTGCGGGCCTCGAGCACGGCCCCCACGAGGCTCTGGTTGATGACGGCCGTCGGGCCGCCGCCCTGCGCGACGAGGACCTTCCCTTCGAGTCTGCTCATGGTGTCTCCAGTTCCTTTTGTCCGGGTACTGCCCGTACTGCCCTGCCCGATCTCTCATGAAACGGCCGGCCTGACCACACGTGAGGCGAGGCGCGCAGAGCAGCCTCGAGGCGACGAGGCTCACCACCGTCGCCGTGAGCATCAGCGCTAGAAACATGACGACCCCCGAGAGCGTCGCCCCATGCGACGCTCACCTGCTCACCCCTGCGCGCCCCCTGCTCACCCCCTGCTCGCCCCCTGCTCACCCCCTGCTCACCCCCTGCTCACCCCCTGCTCACCCCCTGCTCACCCCCTGCGCGCCCCCTGCGCGCCCCCTGCGCGCCCCCTGCGCGCCCCCTGCTCCCCGCCCTGCTCGCGAGGTACACCCGCCATGACACGAACCTCGACCCCCTCTCTGTCCTCACCCCCTTCCGCCGCGCTCGCCGGCCGCTGGCCGTTGCCGTACTACGCTGTCATTTTCACCTCCGTTCGCGCGGCTCGAGACGAGGGCTACGGCGACACGGCGAACCGAATGCTCGAGCGCGCCCGCACGCAGCCGGGCTTCCTGGGGATCGACTCCGCCCGGGACGGCGTGGGCATTACGGTGAGCTACTGGCAGACTCTGGAGGCGATCGCCGCGTGGAAGCGCGACAGCGAGCACCTCGCGGCGCAGGAGGCCGGCCGCCGCGCGTGGTATGTCGCGTACAACACGCGCGTCGCCAAGGTGGAGCGCGAGTACGACTTCGCAGCGACGTAGGGAGCACCCCGGCGTCGAACCGCTCGTGCGACCGGGCGGGGGCGGCTACGCTCTCAGGCATGGGATACCTCCGCCACGCGCTCGCCGTCTCCGCGCTCGCGCTCGCCGCCTCCGCGCTCGCCTGTAGCCGGGCCGAGCGAGCGCCCGCGACGGCCAAGTCCCAGGAGCCGCCCACCAGCGGCATGGCCCCGGGGTCACCGCCCGTGGCCGCCGCGCCGCTGCCCACCACCGAGCCACGGAAGGAGCCGCCGGCACCGCAGCCGCCACCGCCACCGCCACCGCCACCGGGCGGCAACCTGAAGGGGGCGGGCGGAGGCCGCCCGGGCGGCGGGACAGTCTCCGCCGGGACGGCGCAGGTGTCGGGCTCGCTGGCGCCCGAGGTCATCGCGCGGGTGGTGCGCCAGAGCTTCGATCGCATGCAGGCGTGCTACTCGACCGGGCTCCGCGCGAACCCCACGCTGCAGGGCCGCGTGAGCGTCAAGCTCGTGATCGGGAAGAACGGGGGCACCAAGTCGGCCGCGGTCGCCTCCACCGATCTCGCCGACAAAGAGGTCGCGACCTGCGTCGCCAAGGTCTTCGGGAGCCTCTCGTTTCCGCAGCCCGAGCGCGACGAGGTGACGGTGGTGTACCCGATCGCGTTCAGCCCGGGCGAGGCGCCGTAGGCGCGCGCGCGGCCTGTCAGGGCACGATCTTCATGGCGTACCGCTCGAGCGCGCCGGTCGACACCAGAGAGCCGTCGCTGAACTTGCAGAAGCCGTCCTCGCCGCCAGGGCCGCGCCCGTTCAGCAGCTCGTTCTTCAACGCCTGGCACACGCGCGCCCCGGGGCTCATCCGGCCATCGAGCAGCGCCTTCTTGATCGGCACCACCTCGCCCGCCTTCAGCGTGCGGAGCGCCTCGCAGTCGAGGGCGGCGCCCCGGAGACAAGAGGCCTTCGAAAGGGTGATGCGTGGGCCAGCAAACATGAGAAAATCGGTGGGACCGAGCTCCTCCAGGTTCCACGACTCCACCTTGGCCTGCGCGGGATCGAGCTCGGGGAAGGTCGCGCCAGCGCGCGCCCGGGAGCAGCCCGCCAAGGCCCCCGCGAGGGTGAGCGCAGCGAAGATCGCGCTGGCCGGCGTCGCGAGGCGTGGGAGGCAGCGTGGGTCGGTCATCGGGACGCCTGTCGAGAGAGAGTGAACGTGCTGCAGCCCGAGCTCCCCAGGCGCCCCTGGAAGCCCGCGGGCCCAAGGGTACCTTCGAGGTCGGCGGCGTCGAGAT
Organism: Myxococcales bacterium; assembly: GCA_016720545.1. Lineage (NCBI taxonomy): Bacteria > Pseudomonadati > Myxococcota > Myxococcia > Myxococcales > Myxococcales bacterium. The sequence goes on along the minus strand of JADKKK010000007.1, from coordinate 69,026 downwards.
CGTCAGACTCGTCGGTCCAGTCGCCGGCCTCGAGGCGCATGCGGTGCGTCGCGGCGGCGTACGTGCCCGTGACCCTGTAGGTGCCCGTGCTCGCGCCACGCGCGCTCACCTGCACCGTGCCGGTCACGTCTTCGCCGTCGAGCCCCTCGACGTGCAGGACGAGCGTCCGCGGCGTCCGCCGGCAGATCGCGGTGCCACGAAAGACGTCTCCGGCGTGGAGCATCTCGCCGGTCTCCCCGCGGATCGCGCTGTCGGTCCCCGCGTCTTCGGAGGTGGGGAGCACGGCGGACTTCGCCCCCGTGGGCAGGATGGGCGCGTCGACCAGGGCGCTGCGCCCGCACGCCCAGATCCCGCCGACGGCCAGCAGCGCGCCGGCGAGCGAGAGGGTGCGCCGTGGGATCGTCGGCGGAGGGCTCACCCGCTCAGTTTACCAGGACGTCTCCCGCGGCGGGCGAATCCTGCGGCGCGGTCTCCGAGGGCGCGGTCGCCCGGGCACGCGCGGCGAGCACGCGCGCGACCTCCGCGTCCATCTCGCCGCGGGCGATCTTCCCCCACATGACGAAGTCGGCCTTGAGCGACCAGAGGGGGTAGGTGAACGTGGCAGGCCGGTTCTTCTCGATGAAGAAGTGGCTGACCCACGCGGGCCCGTAGCCACAGAGCGGAGCGACGGCGAGGAGCCAGCGCTTGCCGAAGAGGAGCCCGGCCGCGGCGCAGCCCACCGCCGCGGTGGTGCCGACGAAGTGGAGGGTGCGCGTCGACTTCTTCGCGTGCTCACCCACGTAGTACGGCCAAAACTCTTCGAAACTCCGGATTCGCTCGCTCGTGTTGGGTGAGCTCAAGGCGCGCCTCGCGTGGGGGACTGCGTGGGGGACTCGGACGAGTCGTGGGTCGATGTGTGCGGCGCCCAGCATGGCCTCGAGGCGCGCGTCGCGCAACCGGGCGCGCAAAGAACGCGCCGCCCCGCCTCGCGCGGGCGGGGCGGGGCGGGGCGGGGCGGGGCGGGGCGGGGCGGGGCGGGGCGGGGCGGGGCGGGCCGCGGGGCGATCAGTCGGCGGGGCTGAACGCGAGCGGGTAGACGACGGTCACCTGTCCGCCCGAAGGCGCGGGGAACGAGAGGTTCTGGAAGCTCCGCACGACGCAGTTCACCACCTCGGAGCTCGGCAGGTCCGAGCCGCCGTTCAGGCTGACGCCGACCGCGCCGTCGCGACCGATGACGAACTTGGTGACGACGCGGCCAGCGAGGGCGGGGTTCGTGCGCAGACCTGCGTCGTAGCAGTTGCGGAAGCGACCGAAGTTCGAGCGGACGATGCGCTGGATGACGTCCGCGGGGAGGTGTCCGTTCACCTCGGTCTTGAGCTCGCGGATGGGGCCAGGGCCCTTCGGCTTGTGCGCGCCGTTGACGTGGCCGCGCGAGTTGCCGAGCCCGTCGCGCCCCGGGCCGAAGCCCTGACCGTCGCCGCCGCCGAGGCCGTGGCCGAGCCCGCCGACCCGATCGAGGCCGATGCCCTGGCCGAGGCCGCCACCACCCTCCTCGTTGCCCGACAGGCCGAAGCCGCCGGCGCCGAGCGCGTCACCGATCGAGGGCGCCCACATGCTGCCCATGGCGCTCTTGGAGTCCGCGCCCTCCGCGGCGAAGGCGCCCCACTTGGCCGACGGGGCGTTCGGGTCGTTCGCCGAAGGACCGGCCGTGTTCGTGAGCAGGAGCTCCACCATGCCGAACTGCCGCGCGAGCTCGCGGTCGCTCTGCTGCACTTTGGGATCCTTCGACTCGCCCTTGAAGGCCCAGCGACCGCTGGTCGCCGCCGTGGACTTGCCCATGGTGCCCTCGGCGCCCTGGGCGCGCTCGCCCTTGCCGCCCGACTCGGCGGGGGTCGACTCGCCGCCGGACGAGCCGGGCTCCTCCTTCTGCTCCGCGGGCGCGCTCGCGTTCAGGTATTTCTGCATGAGGAGGAAGTTCTCGCGCGACGCGGACTCGGCGTCGTCCGCCGCCATGCTCGGCATGAAGTAGGCGAGGCTCGCGACGACGCCGAGGTGACCCACGAGGGAGAGGCCCACGTACTTGCTGACGGCCCCGGAGATCGCCCCGAGGAGGCCGACCGCGGCCGGCGCGCGGCCGGCGCGCACGCCGCGGACGACGTAGGAGATGTCGCTGCCGCGGAGGGTCACGCGGACGCTCTGGTCGGCGACGATGGGCAGCGCGAGCGTCTGGTCCGTGGCGGACGACGCGCGGCCGAGCGCGAGGAGGTCGGCGGCGCTCTGGGGAGCGGCGTCGCCGACGCGGACGGTGGCGTCCATGGGGACGATGACCTGCGGCGCGCCGCTGGAGGCGTCGACGAGGGACAGGCGCTCGCGGCCGAGCGTCTCGGCGGCGAGGACGAAATCCGCGCCCTCGCCCGACCCCACGATGAACCCCTTCCCGTCCGTCACGTGCGCGACCGACAGCACCGTCGCGCCCCAGAGCACCTGCACCTCGACGGCCGACGCCGGCGTCTCGAGCTCCTCCGCGGAGACCGCCGGACCCTGCGCGAACAGCGCGTAGCTCTCCTCGCCGACGGCGGGAGCGGCCACGGGGGCGGCCGCGACGGGCGCGGGCGAGAAGGGGTTCTGGGTGGGGGCGAAGGCGAACGACGGCTTGGAGAACGAGGTGGACATGGCTTGGCCTCACTGCCACACGGGCATGGAGATGCGCGTGGGCGCACGGTTCGTGGTTGGTTGGGTGGGAAGGCGCCCGGGCGCTCCGGGCTCTCGCCCTCGCCGCTTCATCGAACGCCTTCGTGCCTAAGGACAAGGCGTCGCCGAGAAGGTTCCGGGAGCTCGGAAAAAATCTCTCGCTACTCGGCCACGCGCTGGGGGCCGGACACGCTTACTCGTCCGTAACTATAGGAGATTTCCTTCACGTAGCGACCCTTGACGTCGACGGCTTTCGCGTGGATACGGCTCGGATCACCGGTCGTCTTCATCTCCGCCATGGCGCGCGGGAACACGAGCTGGGCGAGCACGCGGGGGGCGCTGTCGGCCGCGGTGAGCGTCGTGGAACCGGGTGGCTGCGCGCGCCCGACGACGAAGCCGCACCGGCGCGCAGGGCCTTCCGGCGTGCAGCCCCCGAACACGAGCAGGTCCTCGTTGCCTACGGGCTGCCAGATCCACGCGCGGTCGACCGCCAGGTCGCGGCTGCCCCACTCGGCCGTGTCGAGGAGAGGGAGGAGCGGCGCGGCGCGCTCTTCGGGCTTCGCGAGGAGGGTGAGGGTGTGGGCCGCCAGGTGCACGTCGAGGGTGACCTCGGCCGAGCTCGGGTCGCCCGCGCAGCAACGAAACCCAAACGACGCCTGTCGCTTGCTCGCGGGGCGCCCGATCGCGTTCGCGCAGCGACCGACGATCTCGCCGGCCTCGGCGTTTCCGCCGCGGAGCACCCCCATCGAAGGATCGTGGGTGCCGCGGCCCCAGGTGCTCTGGGTCCACTCCCACGCGCCCCCGTGCAGCTCGCGCACACCGAAGCCGCTTCGGCAGGCGGAGCGCTCACCGGACGGCCGACGGAAGCCGAGCTCGGCGGACTGACCCGTGCCACAGAGGGAGCTGCGGTAGGTGTCGCCGTACTCGTAGGTCGCGCTGTCGGGCCCCTTGCAGGCGCGCTCCCACTCGAGCTCGGTGCAGAGGCGCTTGCCCTTCTCGCCGCACAGGCGCGCCGCTTCGTCGCGCGAGACGTTGGGCTGCGGGATGGCGCCGGGCTCGTTCGGGAAGGGGAAAATGTCGATGTAGAACGGGCCCATCTCGACGGGGACGCCAGGCAGCTCCTCGGTGGCGATTCGCGGCGCGCGATCGAGCGGCGTGCCCGCGCGAAAGGTGCCCGCGGGGATGAACGCCATGCCGGGCCTCGGGGCGCCAGGGCGGGGCGCCGCGTCGAACCCGACGAGGGCGCCCCCGTCGCCCCCGGACGGGCCCGCGTCCTGGCCCGCGGCGCGGCAGCCGCGGCACCCCACGAGCGCGACGGCGACCGCGACCGCGACCGCCAGACGAGGGCATGTGCCGCGACGTCGGGTCGGCGGGCGCCCGCCGCAGACGTGCGGCGACCACATCAGTCGGCCTTCTCGGCGGCCTCGCGCAGGCCGAGCTCTTTCATTTTGAGCTGCAGGCCCTTCCGCGAGATCTTGAGGAGGCGCGCGGCGTGGGTCACGTTGCCGTTCGTCTGGGTGAGGGCGCGGCTCACGATGTCGCGCTCGAGCCGGCTCATGGCGACCTTCACGTGCTCCTTCAGGCCGGCCTCGCCGGAGAGGTTCACGGGCGCGGCCGACACGTACGGCGGCAGGGGCGTCGTCGTGTTGCCGTCACCGCGGAGCTCTTGGGGGAGGTTGGCCGCGGTGAGGTGCTGGCCGTCGCAGAAGAGCACGGCGCGCTCCATCACGTTCTCGAGCTCACGGATGTTGCCGGGCCAGCCGTAGGCGGCGAGCGCCTCGAGCGCCGCCGGCTCGAGCCCTTGCACGCTCTTCTTTAGGCGCTCGTTGAACTTGGTGAGGAAATGTTCGGTGAGGAGCGGGATGTCCGACACGCGCTCTCGCAGCGCGGGCAGCCGGATGGACACGACGTTGAGGCGATAGAACAGATCTTCTCGGAAGGTGCCCTGCGCGATGAGCTTCTTCAGATCGCGGTTCGTCGCCGCGACGAGGCGCACGTCGACGCGGATGGTCTTGATGCCGCCGACCCGCTCGAACTCGCTCTCCTGCAAGGCGCGCAGCAGCTTCACCTGCATCTCGATGGGGATCTCGCCGATCTCGTCGAGGAAGAGCGTGCCGCCGGACGCGAGCTCGAAGCGCCCCGGCTTGGACGAGACCGCGCCGGTGAAGGCGCCGCGCTCGTAGCCAAAGAGCTCGCTCTCGATGAGCTCCTTCGGGATGGCCGCGCAGTTCACCTTGATGAACGGCTTGCCGCGGCGGGACGAGTGGTCGTGGAGCGCGCGCGCGACGAGCTCCTTGCCCGTGCCGCTCTCGCCCGTGATGAGCACGGTGGTGGGGCTGTCCGCCACGCGCTCGAGCACCGAGTAGACCTCGTTCAGTCCCGAGGCGCTGCCGATGATGCCGAACCGCGCGCCCGGGACGAGGTTGGGAGACTGCGAGGCCTCTTGGCCGGCGAGGTGGCGCGTGCGGAGCGCCTTCGCGACGATCTGCCGCACCTCGTCTTTGTCGAAGGGCTTGGTGAGGTAGTCGAAGGCCCCGGTCTTCAGGGCCTCGACGGCCGTGTCGACGGTGCCGTGCGCGGTGATCATGACCACCGGCAGATCGGGGTCTTCGCGCAGCGCCTCGCGGAGCAGCGTCATGCCATCGACCCTCGGCATGCGCAGGTCGGTGATCATGAGGTCGATGTGGTGCTCGCGGAGGGTGGCGAGGCCCTCCTCGCCGTCCTCCGCGAGGAGCACGTCGTACCCGTCCCGCGAGAGCTGAGCGGCCAGGATCTTGCGCAGGTTCGGCTCGTCATCGACGATGAGGACCTGCTTCTTCTCGGGGAGCATGTGCGGCGGAGCTTACCAAACCCCGCGCCGATGCGCGCTGCCTTCGCAGCCCACGCGAGCGCGTGCCCCCAGGAAGCGCCTACAAGCTCGCGGCGTAGAGGGCGGCGAGGTCGGCCTCGGTGCAGGCCCGCGGGTTCGAGGCGTGGCACCCGTCCTGGATGGCCTTGGCGGCGAGCTTGGGGATGTCGGCGTCCGTCACGCCCTGGGCCGCGAGGCCGGCGGGCAGCCCGAGCGCGGCCCGGAGCGCGCGGAGCCCCTCGGCGAGGGTGCTCGCCGCGGGGCACAAGAGCTGGCGCACGCGCTCGACGCGCTCGGGCACGACGGACGCGTTGAACTCGACCACCGCGGGCAGACAGAGCGCGTTCGCGAGGCCGTGGTGCATGTCTTTCTCGCTCGACAGCGGGTGCGCGAGCGAGTGGCAGGCGCCGAGCCCCTTCTGGAAGGCGACGGCGCCCATCATCGCGGCCTGCATCATGCCCCCGCGCGCGTCGAGATCGCCGCCGTGCTGGGTGGCCCGGACGAGGTGGTCGCGGCAGAGCTCGATGCCGGCGAGCGCGATCCCGTCGGCCATGGGGTGACAGCCCTTGGAGAGGTAGGCCTCGAGGCAGTGGGTGAGCGCGTCGAAGCCGGTCGCCGCGGTGACGTGGGCGGGCATCGAGGTGGTGAGCTCGGGGTCGAGGAGCGCGACCTTCGCCAGCAAATACGGGCTAAAAATCACGGTCTTACGGCCGTTTGCGGTGAGCGTGACGACGCCGGAGCGCCCGACCTCGCTGCCCGTGCCGGCGGTGGTGGGCACGGTGATGATCGGCGGCACGTTGGGGCCGATGAAGGCGTCGCCGCCGGTCGCGTCGTCGTAGTCGACCAGGGGTCGATCGTGCGTGGTCATGAGGGCGATGAGCTTGCCGGCGTCCAGCGGGGAGCCACCGCCCACGGCCACGAGCAGATCGGCGTTGTGCGCCTTGTACGCGGCGACGCCCTCGAACACGTTCTGCTCGATCGGGTTGGGCGAGACGGCGTCGAACACGCGCGCCGGCACGCCGGCGGCCTCGAGGATCGCGGTGAGCTTGGCGACGATGCCGGCTTTCACGACGCCAGGATCGGCGACGACGAGCACGCGCTTCCCGCCGAGGCGGGTGACGTGGTCGGCGAGCTGCGCGGCCGCGCCTGGACCAAAGACGATGGTGGTGGGGAAGCTCCAGCGGGCGAGGGTCATTGCGCGACAGGCTACCGAAGTCGGCGGCGCTCGCGTGAGACTTTCAGCAGGTGTCCTTCAGGAGCTCGAGGACGGCCGACGCAGGGAACGGCTTGTCGAGGCGCGGCAGGCCCACCTCGGCGAGGAACGCCTTCGCCCGGGGCGTGAAGGCGCCGCCGCTCATGAACACGAAGCGGGCAGCCTGCGCTGGGTCGCGCTCGCGGACCGCCGCGTGGACGTCCATGCCGGTGAGCCCCGGCATCATCAGATCGCACAGCACCAGATCGTAGCGCTCGCCTGCCTCGAGGCGGCGCAGGCCCTCCGCGCCGCTCGTCGCGATGTCGACGGCGTGGGCGTCGAGCAGGCGCGCGAGGGTGCGCGCGAGGTTGGGCTCGTCGTCGATGATGAGGAGCCGGGCGCGCGGGGGCTGCGGCGCGGGCGACGGCGCGGGCGCCGCCACAGAGGGCGTGGCGCCCGTGCCCACCGGGAGCAACACGCGGAAGGTGCTCCCCTCGCCCGCGGTGCTCTCGACCGTGATTTCGCCGTCGAGCTCGGTGATGATCTCGTGGCAAATCCAGAGCCCGAGCCCGGTGCCCTGGCCGACCGGCTTCGTCGTGAAGAAGGGCGCGAAGAGCCGCGGCAGGTGCTCCGCCGGGATCCCGACGCCGTTGTCCGAGATCTCGACCATCACGCGCCCGTCGAGGAGGGCCGTGCGGACGCGGATGACGTTGTCGTCGGCGCGCTCCTCCGGCAGGGCGTGGGCGGCGTTCACGAGCAGGTTCAGGAACACCTGACCGAGCCGCGCGTGGTTGCCCAAAATGGCCGGCACGCCCGCGAAGTCGCGCTCCACGCGGGCGCGATAGCGGAGCTCGGCGGCGGCCAAGCTGAGCGCGCCGTCGAGCGCGCTGGCCACGTCGACGAGGCCCGTCTTGGTCTCTTCCGGTCGGGTGAACCCCTTGAGATCACGAACGATTCTCTGAATGCGGCGCGCGCCGTCCTGGACCTCGCCGAGCCGCGAGACGAGCCGGTCGGGCTCGATCTCGGAGGGCCTCGCGAGCTGTCGCTCGATCCACTCGAGGCCGAGCATGACGAACGTGAGGGGGCTGTTCAGCTCGTGGGCGACGCCCGCGGCCATGGTGCCGAGCGAGGCGAGGCGCTCCGCGAGGGCCAGCCGCTCCCGGCTCTGGTTGTACTCGGTCATGTTGCGGACGACCGCCACCGCCTGATCGGTGCCGTTGGGGACGATCCGCGCTTCGTAGTCTTGCGCGCCGCGTGGCCGCGGGAGGCGGTAGGTGACGAGCTGGAGCTGGCGCTCCTCGAGCGCGCGACGAACGCCCACCATCAGCTCGTGGGCGACCTCGCGGGGCAGCACTTCGTCGACGTGCTTGCCGAGGAGAGTCTCGATGGGGGCCGAGGGCCCCGCCCCTCGCGGCGTGTGGACGCCAAGGTAGCGCCCGTCCGCGCTCACTCGCACCACCAGATCGGGGAGCGCGTCGACGATGGCGCTCGCCTCGAGGCGGCTCTCCGCGAGCTTCGCGCGCGCCTGCAGCACCTCGGTGACGTCGGTCGCGATGAGGGTCGCGCCGCTCGGCGCGCCGTCGCGAGACTCGCGAGCGTCGGAGAACGGGACGACGCGCACGCGGTAGTGGGCCCCGTGCGACACGGCGTCGTAGGACTGCGACTCGCCCGTGGCCATCGCGCGCTCGAGCGCGCCGAGGAAGGCCGGCGCCGTGGCGGGCGGGAGGTGATCGATCGCGCGGGTGCCGACCGTCTCGCGCACGGTGCTCGCCATGGCGTCCCGGTTCATGTAGGTGATGTGGCCGTCGGCGTCGACTTGCAGAATGAAATCGGTGGTTTGCGCCAGAGCTGTGGCGGCACCGCGCGGGGGCGTCGGCGCACGGGGGGCGCGATCGGCGTGCCGCAGCAGGACGCGAACGCGGCCGAGCTGGGACGGGGTGAGGACGTCGTCGAAGCCGTCTTCGAGGGCCTGATCGACCACGGCCGACGTGGCGTCGGTCACGACGGCCACGAGGTAGGGGCGGTGCTCGCCCGCCTGCCGCGGGAAGGCGGCGCTCAGGTGCTCGGACGCCAGAGCGCGCTCGCCGGGCGCACCGCCTACGAAGACCACGGCGAGGTCACCCATGCCCGCGAGATCCGCCGGTTGGCTCGCGAGGGTCACGTCGGTGCAACGGCAACGCGCCAGCGCCGCCACGAGCGACGCCAGCGCCCGCCCGTCGGGTTCATACACTCCTGCGCGCAACCCTGCCCCCATCCTCGGGGGAAAGTCTGCCACGCCGCGCCGCGGGGCGGGGAAAAACGTGTGGCCCCAGGACGGGGCGCGGCGGGCGCCTACCGACGGACACCTCGGGCGCGCTCCGCGAGGGCGAGCACGCCGGCCATGACGCGGGGGTAGCCGCGCGGCAGCAGCCTCACCATCGCCTCGATCAGGTGGGCGTCGGGGCCGACGAGGATGCGCGGCTCGTTGGCCAGCACGCCTCGCCAGATGGTCTCGGCGGCCTTCTCCGGGGTGGTGCCCGCGAGGCGTTCGAACGTCGCGGACAGGGTCTGCGTGTCGACGGGGCGCCCGTGCACGTCCTGGTAGTGTCGACCGTTGGCGACGATGCCGGTCTTCACGCCGCCGGGGCAGACCACCGACACGCGCACGTTCGTGCCGATGAGCTCCTGGGCCATCGCCTCGCTGAAGCCTCGCACGGCAAATTTGCTCGCGTTGTAGGCCGACTGGCGGGGCACGCCGATGAGGCCGAAGACGCTCGACACGTTGACGACGTGGGCCTCGTCGCGCCGGTGGAGCTGGGGGAGGAACGCCTCGGTGCCTCGCACGACGCCCCAGAAGTTGATGTCCATGAGCCACGCGAAATCGTCGCGCTTCATCGTGCCGACCGAGTCGGAGAGAGACACGCCCGCGTTGTTGACGACCACGTGCGCGCCCCCGAGCTCACGCTCGACCTCGGCGGCGAACGCGAGGACCTCGTCGTCGCTGCGGACGTCGACCTTGCGAGTCAGCGCGCGCCGCGCCGACGCGCCCGTGAGCGCGAGGGTCTCGTCGAGGCCCTCGGCGTTCCAGTCGGAGAGGGCCAGCGAAGCGCCGCGGCGGGCCGCGCCGATCGCGAGCGCGCGGCCGATCCCGGAGCCCGCGCCGGTGATGACGACGACCTTGTCTTCGAGGGTCTTCATGGAGGAGCTCCGTGACGTGCGTGGGCACCTGCGCGTGCGTGCGCTGAGAGAACACTACGCCGCGGAGGACGCCCTGTCGTCGACCGACTCGCGGCCCTCGGGGTCGAAGCCGAGCTTCTCTCGCGCGCGCCGCAGCGCCTCGGTGGTGTCGCGGTCCCACGGGTGAAAGCCCGGCCGGTAGTAGTCGAGGTACGCGGGCACGAGCTTGCGGAACCAGCCTGGGTTGCCCCAGAGGGTCCAGGTGCTCTGGAGCCGCACACGCAGCCCCTCGAGGCCCTTCGCCGCGCGCACGTTCGGGTCGTTCTTCATGAGCTGCTGCTTCATCCACGCGACGTGCGTGATGAACCGAAAGGTGATGATCGCCATCGCGAGCACACGGCGCGGATACGTGCCGCCCACGTGCTCGTACACGTCGAACGCGACCGACTTGTGCTCGGTCTCCTCGATGGCGTGCCAGAGCCAGAGCTCGGCCATCTTCGGGTCGAACTGCGCGAGCATTTCGGGCTCGGTCAGGAGCTGCTCGGCCATGATCGCGGTGAAGTGCTCGAGCGCGCAGGTCGCCGCGAGGCGCATGATGGGCGGGAAGTGCTTGCGCCCGAGCGCGATGCGCTCTTTCACGCTCGCCAGGAGCGGCTCGTTGTCGAAGCCCTGCGCCCGCACCCACGCGTTGAGCTCCTCGTGCGCCTTCGCGTGCGTCGCCTCCTGCGCGAGGAAGCGCGCGACCTCCTTCTTCAGCGCGGGGTCGGTGATCTGCTTTCGGTAGTGCGCCACCGAGTCCATGAACATGCGCTCGCCGTCGGGGAACGCCGCCGAGAGCGCGTGCAGCAGGTGCGTGAGCGACGGCTCGCCGAGCATCCAGTAGGGCCGCTCGTTCGAGAAGTCGAACGCCACGCGGCGCACCGGGATGGGTCGCGGCTCGCGGCTCGCGGGAGCGGGACCGGCCTGATGATCGGGGCCAGCCGGACGAGCGAGGGGCGTAGGCGCGGGGTGGGCAGCGGTGGTCATGGGGCCTCGAGAGGGCGGGGTGGGCGCCGCGTGGCGCAGGCCTCGGCGAGGCCTCGCGCGGCGCGATTCACCGATTGTGGCTCCTGTTGAACGAAAGTCAATAGACCGAGCGAGCACCTACGCGCTGGAGGCGTCGAGCCCGAGCAGAGTGCGCCGGAGCGCCTCGGCGTCGACCGGGAGCTTCCAGCCGCGGGCCACACACGCGATGCAGGTGACGAAGGTCTCCATGGCGAGCGAGAGCGGCTCCTCGAGCGAGACCGTGTGGGGCTCGCGCGCGGCCCACTCGAGGCTGAGCGCCTCGACGAACCCGATCCACCCGCGGAGCGCGAGCACGACTCGCGGATCTGCTCTTTGCTCCTCGGGGAACGGAAGGCTGGTCACGATGCGATCGAGCAGGCGCTGCCTCGTGCGCTCGAGGATCTTGGCGATGCTGCCGCCGCTGCGCCCGCGCATGAGGGCGACGAACGTGGCGCGGTAGCCCTCGACGAAGCGCAGGTACGCGGTGAGGCCCTGGCGGAGGCGCTCGGGCGGCGGCAAGCGTTCGTCGATCTGGGTGCGCTCGAGGAGCTGCTCGGCCGCGGCCTCGACGCTGGCCGCGAAGAAGTCCTTCTTGGTAGGAAAGTAGTGGTAGAGCAGGCCCTTCGATATGCCGAGGCGACGCGCGATCTCGTCGATCGACACCGCGTCGTAGTCCTGCGCCCCGAACACCTCCATGCCGACCGCGAGCAGCTGGGCGCGGCGCTCGTCGACGTCGAGGCGAGTGCGTGACGCGCGTGACGCGCGCGCGCTCGAGGCCTTCGCGATTTGCTTGACGCCCTCGCTGAGGCGCTTGGCGACGTCGCTCGCGACGCTCTTGGCCAGGCCGTTGACGGCGGCGAGCGCCGGGCGCTTGGTCGCCGCCACTCAGATCGCCTCGAAGTAGCGGGCGAGCTCCCAATCGGTCACCGCGCGCTCGTACTGCCGCACCTCCCAGTCTCGCGTGCCCACGTAGTGGTCGACGAAGTCGGCGCCGAGCAGGGACCGCGCGATCTCGCTCTCGGCGAGGCGCGCGTTGGCCTCGCGGAGGGTGCGGGGCAAGGTGAGCTTGGGGTCGGTCGTGGCCGACGCGTCGCCGCGGCTCGGGGGCGGCGGCGCGAGCTGCTGCTCGATGCCCCAGAGCCCCGCCGCGAGCGCGGTGGCGATCGCGATGTACGGGTTCAGATCGGCCGCGGGCTGGCGATGCTCGAGCCGCGTGCCCGACGGACCGCCGCCGATCGCCCGGATCGCGCAGGTGCGGTTCTCCACGCCCCACGTCGCGGTGAGCGGCGCCCACACCCCGGGCACGTAGCGCTTGTAGGAGTTGATCGTCGGCGAGAGCAGCGCCGTGAGCTCGGGCATGAGCGCGAGCTGCCCCGCCAGGTAGCTCCCGCCGAGCGGGCTCAGCTCCGCGGGCGCGCCCTCTTGGTAAAAGAGGTTTACCTCTTCCTCGGAGCCCTCGGGCTTGCCCCAGAGCGACTGGTGCAGGTGCCCGCTCGAGCCGGGGAGGCTCGGGTTCCACTTGGCCATGAACGTGGGCATCACGCCGTGGCGAAAGCCCACCTCCTTCGCGAGGGTCTTGAAGAGCGCCGCTTTGTCGGCCATGCGCAAGGCCTCGTCGTAACGGATGGCCACCTCGTACACGCCCGGCCCGGTCTCGGTGTGGAGCGCCTCGAGCGGGATGTCGAACGCGAGCGCCTGGCTCCACAGCGCCTCGCAGAAGGCCTTGTTCTCCCCTGTGCGGAGCCACGAGTAGCCGAACATGCCCGGGGAGAGCGGCGTGAGCCCGCGGTAGCCCTTGTCGCGGATGGACTCGGGGGTCTCTTTGAACACGTAGAACTCGAGCTCGCTCGCGAAGGTGACGCGGAAGCCCATGGCTTTGGCGCGCGCGAGGACCTTCTTCAAGAGGCCGCGCGGACAGGCCGGGTGCGCCTCGCCGGTGCTCGTGACGAAGTCGACCAGCATCGCCGCGGTGCCGGGCTCGTCCGGGAGCACGCGGAACGTGTCGAGGTCGAGCACCGCGTGGGTGTCGGGGTAGCCGGAGGCCCAGCCTGTGACCTTGGCGTTGTCGTAGAGGACGTCGTGCAGGTCCCACCCGAAGATGACGTCGCAGAAGCCGAAGCCGCCTTTGAGCGCGCTCTGGAACTTGTCGAGCGACATGTACTTGCCGCGCAGGACGCCGTCGATGTCGAAGCCTCCCACCTTCACCTTCGTGATGCCCGCCGCCGCCAGCGTCTGGAGGAGCTCTCGTGCTTTTGCGTCCATGCCGTGAGGCTACACCCTGACTTGAGGGCGCGCGGAGCCCGATCGCAGGCCAAATCAGCGGGCTCGATCGAAGAGCATGACCGCTGATTCAGCCGAGGGGCTCCGCGCGGCGGGTCGCTACGATGGTCACGCCGACGAGCACGAGCACGCCCGCGGTCCCCATGCGGGAAGAGAGGGCCTGCCCGAGCTGCACATACGCCAGAAGGCCGGCGATCAGCGGCTGGAGGTAGATGTACACGGTCACCAGCGTGGGCGTGGAGCGGCCGAGCGCCCACGCGTTCAGCAGGTAGGCCACGATGGTGGGCATGGCGAGGATGTAGAGCAGGAGCCAGGTGCCGCGGGTCGTGAGCTCCGGCGCCGCGGCCACGAGCTCGGGGAGCGCGAACGGCGCGAAGGTGATCGCCCCGTAGGTGAAGACCCACGTGACCACGCGCAGCGCCCCGAGGCGCACGATCGTGCTCCGCCCGAGCACGAGGTAGCTCGCGTAGAGGAGCGAGTTCAGCGCGACCAGGGCCGCGCCTCGGTCGATGGTGCGGAGCCCCGTGAGCACGAGCACCCCGGCGATGGCCACGCCGAGGCCGAAGACCGTCCGCGCGCGGAGGCGCTCGAGCCCCAGCGCGGCGGACAGGCCCGCCGTGCACACCGGGATGGTGGCGCTGAGCAGCGCGGCGGCGAACGGGCTCGTGCGCCCGAGCCCCAGGAGGAACAGCGCCTGGTTCAGCGTGATGCCGAGCAAGCTCAGCCCAAAGAGGGCCGCGTGATCCCTCGCGGTGAGCCGCGGCGGTGGAGGGCCACGCCTCGTAAGTACCCAGTATCCCTGAAAAAACGCCGCTCCCGCGAGCATGCGCGCCATCGCCAATGCGAAGGCGGGGAGGCCCTCACCGCCGGCGGCGCGCGGGAGCATGAGCACCTTGGCCTCGACCGCTTGGGAAGCGAAGGCCACCTGCACGACGAGGAGCGCGGCGTGGGTGGCGAACGTCGCTCGAGGCGCGGTCCGAGGCGCGGGCGCGGGCGCGGGCGCGTGGCGAGAGGTCGGGCTCACGCGGGACAGAGCTCTGCCATGCTCGAGCGCGGGCGCGGCGAGGCGCCCGAGATCACACGGAGATGCGGTGTTCGCGCCCTCTCCGCGCTAGAGTGCCCGCCGATCCCTCGCCCTCCTGGGCGGCACGCCCGGCGCGCCGCCCATGCGCCGCCAGACTCTGCCTCCCAAGGGCTGGGCCTGGCGGTCTCTCGCCCCCAAAGAGCGAGACGAGGTCGCCCTCGCGCCGTCGCGCGGGCACGCCCGGCGGCCGGGGGATCCCCGAGGTCAACATGTGGCAATCGTTTCCGCTCTTTGGCAGCTCGCTGCTGCTCTGCATCATGATCGCCGCGAGCTACACGTTCGCGGTGGCCGTGTCGGCCCACGTCTTCGCCGCGGAGAAGCGCGGCGTGCGGGCCCTCCAGGCCGCGCGGTTCGGCTCCTACGGCACGGTGGCCCTCATCGCGGTCACCGTGCTCTGCCTCGCCTACGCGTTCGTGAGCCATGACTTTCGCATGCGCTACGTCGCGCACTACTCCGACCGCGGCATGCCCACGATCTTCCTGCTGACGGCGCTGTGGGGTGGGCAAGATGGCTCGCTCTTGTGGTGGCTGTTCCTCCTCAGCCTCTACATCGGCGCGTGCATCTTTACCCTCGGAAAGAAGCACCTCGAGCTCCAGCCCACGATCATCGCCACGCTGATGGGCGTCGTCATCTTCTTCTGCGTGCTCATGGCGTTCGCCGCGAACCCCTTCTCCACGAGCGTGGCCGGCGCCCGCAACGACGGCGAGGGCCTGAACCCGCTGCTCCAGAATTTCTACATGATCATCCACCCGCCGAGCCTCTACGTGGGCTTCGTCGGGTGCACGATCCCCTTCGCCTTCGCCGTCGCCGCGCTCGTCACCGGGCGCCTCGGCGACGAGTGGATCAAGGCCTGCCGCAAGTACACGCTCTTCGCCTGGCTCTTCCTCGGCATCGGCAACACGCTCGGCATGCTGTGGGCCTACGAGGAGCTCGGCTGGGGCGGCTACTGGGCGTGGGATCCGGTCGAGAACGCGGCGTTCATGCCCTTCCTCACCATCAGCGCGTTCGTGCACTCCGTGATGATCCAGGAGCGCCGCGGCCTCCTCAAGGTGTGGAACGTGGTGCTCATCTGCGTCACGTTCTTCATGACGATCTTCGGCACGTTCCTCACGCGGTCGGGCGCGATCGCCAGCGTGCACTCGTTCGCGCAGTCGTCGATCGGCACCTATTTCGTGTGGTTCTTGGTCATCGTGGCCGCGTTCTGCTTCACGCTCGTGCTCTTCCGCTGGCCGGAGCTCCGCAACCTCACCCCGAGCCCCACGCTCCGCTACGCGGCGATGCTGACGGGGTGGCTCGTGCTCCTGCTCCTCGCGGGCGCGTATTTCGTCTCTTCGAAGGTGGGCGGGCCCGCGATGACCCACGTGCCCGGCGACGTGATGGGGCCCGAGGCCCTCTCCGCGTACAACGCGAAGCGCACGCTCATCAAGGTGGGCGTCTTCTCGCTGCTCGCGGGCGGGGCCGTGTTCGCCGCGCTCGAGCTCGTGTACCGCCGCATGACCGCGGGGCTCAAGCTCATCTCCACGCGACCGCGCATGGAGTCGCTCTGGTCGCGCGAGTTCACCTTCATGCTGAACAACTGGGGCCTGCTCGGCTTCCTGCTGTTCGTGCTCGCCGCCACCACGTTCCCGATGGTCAGCGAGGCCCTCTGGAACGAGAAGGTCACCGTCGGCCCGCCCTACTACAACGCGTGGGTTCAGCCGCTCGGCCTCCTCATATTTTTCCTGATGGGCATCGGCACGCTGTTCGGGTGGAAGAAAACCAGCCGCGAGCTGCTCATCAAGAACTTCCTCCGGCCCGTGGCGATCACCGGCGCCTACGTGGTGCTGCATCTGCTGTTCGGAAAGTCGCTCGGGTACCCGGCCGTGGTGTGGTCCGAGCCCATCTACGCCGGCCTGCTCGGCAGGTCCCTCGCCGCGTTCAACGCGGTGACGCCGGTGCTCGGCCTCTCGCTGTGCGTCTTCAACACGGCCGTCATCGTGCAAGAGTTCGCGTGGCTGTTCATCGCGCGCGCGCGCGCAGGCACGGAGACCACGCCGCGGGTGCTGTACTACTTCGGGCTCCTGCCGGGCTTCATCTACACGATGTTCACCCTGCCCCCGACTTCACGTCGCCGGTACGGCGGCTACATCGTGCACCTCGGCATCGTGCTCATGTTCTTCGGCTTCACGGGCAAGTCGTGGACGCTCGACAAGGAGACCTCGCTCTCGCCGGGCCAGACCGTGCAGGTCGAGCACCTCACGCTCGAGTACCGCGGCCCGCGCATGGAGGTCGACACCGAGAAACGCATGGTGTTCGCGGACATACGCGTCACGGAGAAGGGCAAAGAGCTCGGCGTCCTCCACCCCGCGAAGTTCATCTACAAGAAGATGCCCGAGTCGCCCACGACCGAGGTGGCGATGCTCCACCAGGTGCGCAGCGATCTCTACGTGGTGGTCGGCACCATCAACCCGCAGACCAAGCTCGCGTCGCTGCAGATCCACGTGAACCCCTTGGTGAGCTTCATCTGGCTCGGGTGCCTCATCCTCATGGCGGGCAGCGTCGTGTGCATGTTCCCCGAGTTTCGCGAAGAGGAGTCGCGCGTGTGGCGCGTGGCGCGCGGCACGGCGGCGGTCACCGCGAGCGTCGTGCTCGGCGTCGTGCTCGCGCTGATGCCGGCGCCCGCCTTCGCGCAGGGCACCTCGTCGAGTCTCCACTCCGGCACGGTGAAGATCGAGAACGAGAAGGAGAAAGAGGTCTTCGGCGCGCTGCGCTGCATGTGCGGCACCTGCGCGCGGGATCTGCTCTCCACGTGCGGCTGCGGCGAGGCCGACGAGACCCGCGCGCGGCTCCGCGAGAAGCTCGCGGCGGGCGTCACCAAAGACCAGATCGTGGCCGAATACGCCGCCGAGTACGGCAGCGAGTCGCTCGCCATCCCGCCGAACACGGGCGCGATGAGGGCCATCTACATCGCCCCGCTCGCGGTCATCGGCGGCGGCGCGATCGGGCTCGGCTTCATGCTCCGGCGCTGGCGCACGGCCGACCCTTCGGCGCCCGCCGCGGTGGAGGGCGCAGGCGACACGAAGGACGCGAAGGACGCGAAGGACGCGAAGCTCGACGGCTACGACGCGCGCCTCGACGAGGAGCTGCGAGGTCTCGATGACGCCTGAGCACGAACCCGACGGCGAGAGCCCGCGGAGCCCGCCGAAGCGAAAGAAGGCCCCAAGACCCTCGAAAGAGCACCTCGCTCAGGCGGCGGTCGAGGAGGAGGCCGCCGCGCGCGCCGCGCTCGAGGAGCGCAAGCTCGCCTTCGGCGCCGCGCTCGCGATCCCGCTCACCACCGTGTTCGCCGCGAGCGTGGTGGGAGTGGCTCTCAGCATGGGGCCGGCGATCCTCGTGCTCGCGGCGGGCACCCTGCTCGGCACGATCGCGCTCTTCTGGGGCAGCCTGCGCACGCTCACCGGCGACGCGCCCCTCTCCGAGGAGCTCGAGCACGCCTCGATGGCGTCGCCAATCGACGCGCTGGCGGACCGGAAGCGCATGCTGCTCCGCGCCTTGAAGGACCTCGAGAGCGAGCACGCCATCGGCAAGATCGACGCGCGCGACTACGCCGCGCTCGCGGCCACATTTCGCGAGGAGATCAAAGGCCTCATGCGCGAGATGGACGACTCGCTCGAGCCCCACCTCGCGGTGGCCGAGCGCCTCGTGGCCAAGCACTTCGCGAAGATCGGCCTCACCGGCGATCCGTTCCGCGCGCCGGGGCGCGTGGACCAGGCCAAAGACGACGCCCTGGCGAAGGACGAGGCCATGACGAAAGACGTGGAGGACCCAGCCTCGATCACTCGGAGCCGTGTGACCTGCCCGGCCTGCGAGGGCTCCAACGAGCCGGACGCGCGCTTCTGCAAGGCCTGCGGCGGCCCGCTGGCCGGCGCGGCGGCGGCGGTCGAAGGCCCCGTGGCGCAGCCCGACAGCCCCGTGGACGCGGCCGCGCCCGTGGCCCCGGAGCGCGCCGCGGACGCCCCCGAGGAAGGCGGTAAAGATGTTTAGTTTTCGTTTCTTACGCGCCTCCTCGCTCCTCGCTGGCGTGGCGCTGGCCGCCCTCGTCTGCCCACCCTGCCTCGCGGCCGACGCCGGCAAACCGGGCTCCTCGGCGTCCGCCAGCGCGTCCGCGGTCGCGAGCGCCAAGGCGCCCGCGGCCACGCCTCACGGCGACGAGCCCCAAGACGACAGCTCGCCACCGGACGGCCACGGCCACGCCAACGGCGGCGCCGGCGGCGCACCTCCCGGGGTGTTCCAGCCGCCTCCCGACACCGCCGAGCCCGATCCGAGCCTGCCTGCGGGCACCTTGCGCATCCACGTGAAGGACCCCGACGGCAAGCCGCTGCCCGGCACCGCGGTCACCATCGGCATCATCAACAACAGCGTCGCGAAGGGCGAGAGCCGACGGCGCGTCGAGTGTTTGACCGACGCCGACGGCGTCTGCACGCTCCGCGACCAGGACCGCGGGCAGCTCCTCGCCTACCGCGCGACCGTGGTGAAGGACGGCGCGACGTTCGCGGTCCCGCCGTTCCAGCTCCCCTCGGACAAGGGCGTCCAGTGCGTGCTGCACGTCTACCCGGTGGTGCACGAGCTCGGGGACCTGCTCGTCGTCTCCCAGGCCATCCTCTACGTGGAAATGAAGGACGACCGCGTGCAGGTCCAGGAGGCCATCACGCTCTACAACTTCGGCAAGGTCGCGTGGGTGCCCCGCGACTTCGCGCTTGGGCTGCCCCCTGAGTTCACGGCGCTCACGTCGCAGCAGCAAATGAGCGACGTCGTGATCGACAGCGCGCCCGCGCCAAAGAAGGGCGCCCGCGTGCGCGGCACGTTCGCCCCCGGCCGCCACGAGCTCGAGTTCCGCTGGCAGATCCCCTACAACGGCACGCGCGACGTCTCGCTTCTCGCGGGGATGCCCCCGAACCTCGCGCAGGCGCGGATCATGGCGCCCGCGTCGAGCCAGATGAAGCTCGTCGTCGACGGCTTCCCCGTCGCGCAGTCTCGCACCGACAACCAGGGCCAGCGGGTGCTGGTCACCGAGCGCGAGCTGCGCCGCGACGAGACCCCGCTCGGGCGTGTCACGGTGGAGATCCGCGATCTCCCTACAGTGGGCCCGGCGCGCTGGATCGCCTCGTCGCTCGCGCTCGGCACCGTGGCAGGCGCCATCGCCGTGGCGTTCGCCGCGAGGCGACGACCCACCCGCCGACGCAGCGCGCGCGGCGAGGACCCCGCGATGACGACCACCTTGCTCGCCGAGCTCGCCGAGCTCGAGCGAGCCCACCGCGCGGGTGACGTGGGGCCCAAGACCTACGCTCGCACCCGCCGAGAGCTGCTCGAGCGCCTCGCCCGCGCGCTCCGCGATGGGGGCGTCGCGGCGCCGGGCGACGGCCCGCGCCAGGCCCCGGGCGTCCCCGCGTAAGGGGAAGCACGGAGCGGGCGCGGGGCGGGCGCCGGCTCCCGCTCGAGGGCGACCGGGCAGGCACCCGCCCGGGTGTGGGAAAGCTGCTCGCGAGGGCGGTGTGGAACCCGTGGGGGCGCTGTCGTAGGAGTACCCACAGCACCCTCCCCAGGCTGGCTCCCCGAGTTGTTCAGCCCCTGTGACGTCTCGAAGTGTTCGAAAATGCTCCGATGTTTGGCTTTCCCACCTCGTCCACAGGGCCTTCTTTCACCCCTATATTTCTAAATACATCTCTCTCTGAGAAGAGAGCCACACCTGCAGGTGTGGGGGCGCGTCTCCACACGGCGTCTGGCCACCCGCCGTCACGGACCGCTGCCCCTTGACGGTCGCGCGGAATAAGGGCACCTAAGTCGGCCGCCATGGAACTGACCGTCGCAAAGAGAGATCTCCTGAGACTCGCGGCCCGCATGCAGGGGGTCGCAGAGCGCAAGAGCACGATGCCCGTGTTGTCGAACGTGCTCTTCACGGCGGGCGGCGCGGGCGCGCTGCGTCTCTCGGCCACCGATCTCTACCTGGGCCTCAGCGGCACCCTCGCGGCGGAGATCACGAAGCCCGGCAGCATGGCGATCCCTGCGAAGGAGCTCGTCGACCGCGTCAAGATGATGCCCGACGGGCCCGTGCAGCTCGCGACGAGCGACAAGGACAACGGCCAGGCCACGATGCGCGCCGTCGGCAGCGCGAGGCGCTACACCCTGCGAGGCATGCCGGGCGGCGATTTCCCGCCGCTCCCGCAGCCCGCGGAGGGAGCCCCCTCGCTCGCCATCGAGGTCGACGTCCTCGCGGAGCTCATCGCGAAGACTCATTTCTCGATCTCGACGGACGAGACCCGCGCGCACCTGAACTCGGCGCTGTTCGAGTGGGAGGGCGAGGTCGTCCGCATGGTCACGACCGACGGGCACCGTCTCTCGAAGATGGAGGTCAAGGTCGTCGGGCGGCAGGCGTCGGCGACGATGCTGATCCCGCTGAAGGCGATCCACGAGCTCCGCCGGCTGTGCGACGAGGTGCTGAGCGAGGCGCGCGACACGAAGTCCGAGCGACCGCAGCTCACCATCGTGCAGAGCGGCTCGTCGGCCTTCTTCCAGGCCGGGTCGATGACGTTCAGCGTGAAGCTCGTCGATGCGCAGTTTCCCCCGTACTCGCAGGTGATCCCGAAGTCGTTCGCGAAGAGCGTGCGCGCGCCGCGGACGGCCTTCACCGAGGCTCTGCGTGCGGTCTCCGTCGCCGCCAACGAGCGGACCGGCGGCGTGAAGCTCTCGCTCCAGGACGGCACGCTGCGCATCTCCAGCGAGTCCCCTGAGAGCGGCGAGGGCTTCGACGAGCTGCCCGTCGACTACGCCGGGGCGCCCATCGCGATCGGCTTCAACGCGAAGTACTTCCTGGACGTGCTCGCGGCGCTCACCACCGAGGAGGTCACGCTGAACCTCTCGGGCGAGCTCGATCCGGCGGTGCTCCGACCGGGTGACGGGGAGCCGGCGGAGCGCGATTTCCTCGCGGTCGTCATGCCCATGCGCATCTGAGCGCGCCGAGGCTCGGCTGCGCCCCCTCGTCCTCGAGACCCTCGCGACGCACGCGCTCCGGAACCTCGCGGAGGTGGAGGTCGCGCTCGCCCCGGGTTTCAACGTCTTCGCGGGCGACAACGGGCAAGGCAAGACGAACCTGCTCGAGGCGGTGTACCTCCTCGCCACGTCGAAGAGCTTCCGCACGAGCCGGCTCGGCGAGCTCGTCGCCTTCGGAGAGCCCGTCGCCGTGGTGCGCGGATCCCTCCGTGAGGGGGACGACACGCGCACCCAGTCGATCGGCCTGCGCGGCGCGGCGCGGGCCCCCAGGGTCGACGGCAAGCGTCCTCGGTCGCTCTTCGACTACGCCGTGCGCTCGCCGGTGGTCGTCTTCCATCCGGGCGAGGTGGCGCTCTCCATGGGCCCGAGCGCGGAGCGCCGCCGGTTGCTCGATCGCGTGGCCCTGCACCTCGAGCCCGCGCTGCTGAGCGAGCTCGAGTCGTACCGGCGGGCCCTCCGGGAGCGCCAGCGCGCCCTCGAGACGCGCGGCGTAGGGGCCCGCGACCTGCCGGACTGGGAGGCGCTCACGGTCGACCACGGCCTGCGCGTGGCCGCGGGGAGGGCCCGGGCAGCGGGAGAGCTCGGTGGACACGCCAGCGACGGCTTCCAGCGTATCGGCGCCCCCGGGAGGGGCCTCGAGCTGCGCTACCAGCGCGCGGCGCCGGAGGAGCGCGGCGCGTACCTCGACGCGCTCGCCTCGACGCGCGTGCGGGATCTCGCGAGGGGCTCCGCGTCGATCGGCCCGCACCGCGACGATCTGGGGCTCGAGCTCGGCGGCCGCGTCGCGAAGGGCGTCGCCTCGCAGGGGCAGCACCGGGCGATCGTGCTCGCGCTGAAGTCCGCCGAGATCGAGGTCGTGGCGCGCGCGCGCGGGGTGCGCCCCATCCTCTTGCTCGACGACGTGTCGAGCGAGCTCGACGCGACCCGCACGGCGGCGCTCTTTCGGTTCCTCCGCGCCCACGACGGGCAGGTGCTGCTCACGACGACCCGGCCAGATCTCATCGCGGTGGGAGACGCAGGATCGCGGAAAGATTTCACGGTCGACCAGGGCCAGGTGCGGGGCGCCTAGTTCCGCTAGAACCGGCGCCGCACCGGGCCGACCGGGCTCCCCGTGGCCTCGCGCCGCGTGGGGGCGGAGCACGGCGGCGTAAGTGCTTGATATTACATGTGTACTGGCGTTGGCACGGCTTGCCTGTTCAGGCGCTCTTTGCTACACTCCAGCCTCCTTTCGAAGCGCGGCGCCGCGCCGGCGTGAACAAACCGCCATTTCAATCGCGATACTTGCCCGCCGCGTACCGGTCTCACGACCAAGAAACGAGCCCTGCATGACCACGGACTACGAGACGATCCCTTCGCCCCCTCCGACCTACGGCAGCGAGAACATCACGGTGCTCGAGGGCCTCGAGGCGGTGCGCAAGCGCCCGGGCATGTACATCGGCGACGTCCACGACGGCTCGGGGCTCCACCACCTCGTGTGGGAGGTGGTCGACAACGCGGTCGACGAGCACCTCGCGGGGTACTGCACCCGCCTCGACGTCACCATCAACGCCGACGGCTCGGTCACGGTGGAGGACAACGGTCGCGGCATCCCCACCGGCATGCACGCGAAGGGCGTCTCCGCGGCGGAGGTCGTCATGACCGTGCTGCACGCCGGCGGAAAGTTCGACCAGTCGAACTACAAGGTCTCGGCAGGGCTCCACGGCGTGGGCGTCTCCGCGGTGAACGCCGTGAGCGAGGTGCTGAAGCTCGAGATCAAGCGCGAGGGCAAGATCCACCGCCAAGAGTACCGGCAGGGCGCCCCCCTCACCCCGCTCGCCGTGGTCGGCGACACCGACACCACGGGCACGCGCATCACGTTCAAGCCCGACCGCGAGGTGTTCAGCACCGTGGTCGACTACAGCTACGACATCCTCGCGAGCCGCCTGCGGGAGCTGTCGTTCCTGAACGCGGGCTTCACCATCCACCTCACCGACAAGCGCGGCGACGGCCGCCGGGAGACCTTCGAGTACAAGGGGGGCATCCGCGAGTTCGTCGAGCTCCTGAACAAGACGAAGGAGCCGGAGCACGACAAGGTCGTGCACATCGTCGCCTCGCAGGCCGCGGACAACGGTCACACGATCGAGGTCGAGGTCGCGATGCAGTGGAACAAGACCTACGCCGAGCAGGTGTTCCCCTACACGAACAACGTCCACAACAAGGACGGCGGGACCCACCTCACGGGCTTCCGCGGCGCGCTCACGCGCGTCTTCAACAACTACGGCGCCTCGGCGAACCTCTTCAAGGAGGTCAAGAGCGGCCTCTCGGGCGAAGACATCCGCGAGGGTCTCACCGCGGTCATCAGCGTCAAGGTGCCCGATCCCTCGTTCGACTCGCAGACCAAGTCGAAGCTCGTGTCGAGCGAGGTGAAGGGCATCGTCGAGTCGGTGGTGGTCGAGAAGCTCGGCCGCTTCTTCGAGGAGAACCCCGCGACCGCGCGCAAGATCCTCGAGAAGGCCGTGTTCGCCGCCAAGGCGCGCGAGGCGGCGCGGAAGGCGCGCGAGATCGTGCGCAAGGGCGCCATGGACTTTACGAGCCTCTCGGGCAAGCTCGCGGACTGCCAGTCGCGGGATCCGGCGGCGAGCGAGCTCTACATCGTCGAGGGAGACAGCGCCGGGGGCTCTGCCAAGCAGGGCCGTGACCGAAAGTTCCAGGCGATCTTGCCGCTGAAGGGCAAGATCCTCAACGTGGAGCGCGCGCGGCTCGACAAGATGCTGTCGTCGGCCGAGATCGGCACGCTCATCACCGCCCTCGGGTGCGGCATCGGCAGCCCCGAGCAGGGCGGCAGCTTCGACATCAACAAGCTCCGCTACCACCAGATCGTGCTCATGACGGACGCCGATGTGGACGGCAGCCACATTCGCACGCTCCTCCTCACGTTCTTCTACCGGCAAATGCCCGAGATCCTGGAGCGCGGGTACCTGTACATCGCTCAGCCCCCGCTCTTTCGCGTGTGGAAGGGCAAGAAGGCCCTCTACATGAAGGACCAGGCGGCGCTCGATCGCTTCTTCCTAGAGCAGGGCGTCGACGGGCTCGGCGTGCGCGCCTCGCGCGGCCCCACGCTGAGCGGCGAGCCGCTCTTTCGCCTCGCCGAGAAGCTCCGCATGTTCCGGCGTGCGCTCAGCAAGCTCGAGAAGCTCGCCGACGCGCGCCTCGCGGCCGCCGTGCTCCGCGGCGCCGGGATCGGCGCTCCCGAGCTGAAGGAGCGCGCCAAGATCGAGGCGGCGGTGCCTGCGCTCCGCGCGCGGCTAGAGCGCAAGTTCCCCGACATTTTCCCGCTCGGCATCGCGGTCGGCTGGGACACGGAGCGCGGCTCGGCGATCCTCACCATCACCCCGCGGCCGGGCTCTGCCGCGCGCGCCACCGTGTTCGACGCCGCGCTGTGCGAGTCGCCCGAGTACGAAGAGCTCTACGAGATCGAGCAGGACATCCGCTCGATCGGCCCCGCGCCGTACTTCTCGCGCCCGACGAAGGACGAGAACGAGGACGAGCTCGAGCTCGAGGACTCGGAGGCGCTCTGGGATCACATCGACGCGCGCGGTCGCAAGGGCTGGCAGCTCCAGCGCTACAAGGGCCTCGGCGAGATGAACCCCGAGCAGCTCTGGGAGACGACGCTCGATCCCAACGCGCGCGTGATGCTCCAGGTGCGGCTCGACGACGCCGTCCAGACCGACCAGATCTTCAGCATTCTGATGGGCGATCAGGTCGAGCCCCGGCGCGACTTCATCGAGAAGAACGCGCTCAACGTGAAGAACCTCGACATCTGAGCGGTCGGCGAGGCGGCGTCCGCCGTGCGCGAGCGCACGCTGCGGCCGTCCGCCCACGACGGATCAGATCAGTCCACGACGCCCAGGCTCTCGCGGAGGACGCGGGCGAGGTCGCCTGGGGTGGCCGTCTCCCAAGGGGTGTCGCGCGGCGAGGCGCCTCGGATGCGGTCGGCGGCGTCGGGGCAGACACGGAGCACCGACGCGCGATCGGCGTCGCGCAGAGGGATCACGACGCGGGCGCCGGCCACGAAGAGCGGCCAGGTAGGCGCGTAGGCTTCGAGGGTCGGGAGGGCGAGGAGCTCGACGCACACGCCCTCGCCGAGGAGCAACAGCGCCGCGACCCGCGGGAGCTCCACGGCCGGAGCGCGGGTGTCCGGGGTCGTCGACTCGACGAGTCGTGACGCGAGGCTCGCGACGGCCCTGAGCTCGGCGAGGCTCCCCGCGATGACCACCCGCGCGGGGCCCGTGAAGCCTGGCGCGATGGCGGCGGCGGCCGCGCGGAGCGAGCTGAGCTGCTCGGCGGAGGCGAGCGTCGCCATGCCGCCGGCGGCGCGCACCTGTCGGAGCCGCCCCGTGGCCTCCAGCGAGAAGAGCGCGGCGAGCACCTCGCTGTCAGGCTCGGGCAGCCGCTCGAGCACTTCGGTCACGGGCGTGGGGCCGCGGACGACCGCGAACACCCTCGCGTTGAGCGCGGTCCCCTCGCCTTCCTCCGCGTGGACTGCGCGCACGTACCTCGCCCGCGCGAGCGAGGCGCCGAGCCGCCCGGCCAGGTCGCTGAGGGCCTCCGCGCGCTCGCAGGCCCGCTCGAGCAGCACGTCGGTGGGCTCGGTGAGGCGCGCGAGGACCTCGGGATCGCCCGGCGTGAAGCGGCTGGTCGGGTCGCGGAGCGCGACCACGCGCGCGAGGGCCTTCTCGCCGCGGTGCTGCCCGAAGGTCACGTCGACGAGCGCGCCCCGCTGCAGGCACAATATCCCTCGCGAGCTCTCTCTCTCGCGGCGTCCGCCAGGCGGCGCGTCCCGCGGGCCCGTGCTCGCCTCGTGCTCGCGGACGACCGACACGTCGAGCGTACCGGAGCGCCCGTCGGCGGCGAGAGACGCCAGGAGCGCCGCGATGGGCGAGAGGCTCACGGAGAGCCGGGTGACCTTCGCGCTGCTGCGCGCGTCCGACACGGGAGAGGTGTCGTGAAACCGCGCCATGATCGCGGTCAGATTGTCTTCGTGGACCTCGATACTCGAGAGGTGCGCGCCCGCGGGCGCCAGCACGACCAGGGGGCCGGGCCGCGCCGCGGCCAAGGCGAGCGCGTCCACGAGCCCGAGGCCGTCGGTGGTCTCGCTCGCGAGCTCGCGGGAGACGAGCACGACGTCGCACGCGGTCGCCGACGCGAGCTCGAGGAGATCGGCGCCGGTGGCCGCTTCGGTGACGGCGTGCCCGGCCGCGCGGAGGTGTTCTCCGAGGGCCGCGCGCCGCGAAGGCTCGCCGTGGGCCAGCAGGAGCTTCACGGGGAGCTCTCCGGGTTCCGGCGCCGATGCCCCTCTTCGAGGCGCTCCGCGAGGAGATCGGCGAGCCGTGGATCGTGGGTGTGCACGCCGACGAATCTGTCGTTCGCGAGCCGCCCGGACGCCGCCCACGAAGCGTGCTCCCCTCGAAGGACGATCACCAGCAGGTCGGCGCATCCCGCGAGGTGGGCGACGCCGCGCAGCTCGACCGAGCTGCCCTGGGCCGAGGCCGCCCTCCGGTCGGGTCGGACGTCGCGTTGCCCGGCCTCGGGCGTGGGTGCCGCGTCGCGGGCGTCGCGCGCAGAGAGAGAGCGCGCGGGCGCCCTGAGGTTTCTCCCCGGGTGGTCGGTCGCGAGGTAGGTGGCGAGGCCGGCCCGCTGCGCCTCGACGCAGAGTTGCTCCGCGAGCGCGAGCAGGCCCGGGAAGGGCACGTCCAGCGGCGCGACGCTTGGAAAGTGAGCGAGCGTGCCCCGCGCGAGGGTGGGCACGAGCTCGCCCAAGGGCAGGGCGTGAACGGCGCGGTCCAGGGCGACGTAGGGCGCTCCGGCCGTGGCGCGGGCGCGGGCCGCTCGCAAGAGCGCGGCGAGGGAGTCGCCCGCGTGTGGGAACGTCGCCGCCCCGGAGGTCACGAGGAGCGGGCCCCGCCCTTCGTCTCGCGCGAGCCCGCGCAGGCGCCTCTCGAGGCGTCGGCGGCAGGTGGCGGCCCCGAGGGTGTCGGTCTCGGGCAACAGAAGCACGAGCTCGTCGGGCCCGAGCCGCGCCACGAGGTCGGACGACCGCAGCTCGCGCCGCACGGCGAGCGCGGAAGACTCGCCGCAGCCCCGGAGGACGAGCGCCGTGAGCCTGCGGCAGTGTCGCCGGGCCCGCGCGATTTCATGCTCGTTGGCCGCGAGGAAGGCCTCTTCGGTGGTCAGCGCCGGGCCCACGTCGTCGATGTTTGTCATCGCGGCGCGCGCTCGGCGCTGCGCGGCGTACTCGGTCGCGATGAGCGTGGCGAGGTCGAGGATCGAAGTAGAGGTCGCGCGCGCACCCGAGACCAGGAGCGCCCCGACCAGCGACCCGTCGCGGCGGAGCGGGGCGTACGCGCCGTCGATTCCACCGGGTCGCGCGAGCGCCTCGAGCGCGGCGGCCTCTTCCGGCGCGGCCGAGAGCGAGCCGATCGCAGCGACCCGCACCGCGGCGCCCCCGAGCGCGGTGTAGAGCGCGAGTCCCTCCGCGAGGCCGCCGGCGACGAGGCCTTCGAGGAAGAGCCCAGCCGCCGAGCTGACCTCACCTGCCGCGAGGGCGCTCATCGCCCGGTCGTAGAGCCTCCGGGTGGTGTGCGCGGCGGCGAGCGCGGCGGCGAGCGCGTGCCGCTCGCGGGCGTCGAGGCGTCGTGAGCGCGCCGCCGCGAGCGTGCTCGCGACGGTGTCGCCTGCGAGCGGCAACAAGTGCAGAGCGTCGGCCCCAACCGCGAGCGCGTCGGCTCCGTGCGCGAGGTCTGCGCGGTGTGCGACGGCGACGACGCGAGCGTCGTGGCGGAGCGCGGGGATGTGGTGGACGAGCGCGAGCCCCGCGCCACCGTCGATCCCGACGTCGACGAGGGCGAGGTCGATGGGCTCACGAGCCGCGTGCGCGAGCGCCTCCTCGATCGTGGTCGCGAGCAGCAGGCGATCGCCCAGCTCGCCCGTGATCGTGGCGACCTGGGCTCTGGACGCGTCGTCGGTGAGCACGGCGAGGAGGGTGAGCGCGTCGTCATTCCGGCGAGGAGGTTCGCTCACGGGACGTCGCCCTCGAACGTGAGGCGCGCGGGGCCACGCATCGTGACGCGGCCGTCGCGCGCGACCCGGACATGGAGGGGCCCGCCGGAGAGCTCGATCGTGAGCTCCTGGTCGTGCGGCGCGAGGCCTCGCGCCGCGAGCACCGCGGCCACCGCGCACGCGCCCGTCCCGCACGCGAGGGTGAGGCCGACGCCTCGCTCCCACACGACCACCGAGGCGCGCGCTGCCGCCGCCAGGTCCACGAACTCGACGTTGGTGCCCTTCGGGAACCGCGGGTGGGTCGCGAGCGCCGGACCGAAGATGGCCACCTCGTCGCGAGGGAGGGCGCCGAGGTGGACGGCGTGAGGGTTGCCGGCGTCGGCGAGGACGAGGGAAAATGCCCGCCCGAGCGCGTCGACCGTCGTCTCCTCGAGGATGGCGACCCGCCCCATGTCGACGAGCACCTCCGCGTCTCCCGGTCGCGCCGGGGTCCACGTGGTCGCGCACGCCTTTGGACCGGCGTCGGTGTCCACCACGAACTCTGCGCCAAGGTCGGGCCGTGTGCGGCGCAGGTGGAGGGCGACGCACCGCAGGCCGTTGCCGCACATCTCGGGTGACGAGCCGTCGGCGTTCACCACGCGCATCCGCCCCGCGCTGCCGGGGGTGAACGGGGGCAGCACGAGGAGGACGCCGTCGGCCCCGACGCCGCGGCGCCGGTCGCACAGCGCGGGCACCCTATCGTCTAGGCAGGACGGCTCCGCGGACTCGACGACGAGAAAGTCGTTGCCGAGCCCCTCGTACTTGGAAAAGCGGAGCGACGCCATGGCAGCCCGTGAGCGTAGAGGGCCCCGCGCTCGCGTGGCAAGTCGCCCGCCTCGATTGGCTCAGCCTCCCGGGCTGCCGGCCAGGGCCGACGTGATGCGCGCGACGAGGTCGGCCTCGCCGAGCCCCGAGACCGACACGAGCTTGTGTCGTGACGAGGTTCCACGAAGAATGCAAACAGCACGCAATGGGAGGCCGAGCACGTCGGCCAGGAGGGCGACCAGCGCCTCGTTCGCGGCGCCGTCGACCGGGGGCGCCGCGAGCGCGAGCGTGAGGCGCCCGTCGTCGATGGAGACCACGCGGCTCTTTTTGGCGCGCGGCTTGGCGCGCACCTCGAAGCGCAGCGCCCCGTCCTTGGCGGTGATCGTCAGCACGTCTGGTACCGTTCGCGGAGCATGACGCAGCTTCGTTGGCTCACGGCGGGAGAGTCGCACGGATTGGGCCTCACAGTGATCCTCGAGGGCGTCCCCGCGGGGCTGCCGCTCCTCGCGGAACACATCGACGAGGATCTCGCGCGCCGGCAGCGTGGCTACGGCCGCGGCGGGCGCATGAAGATCGAGACCGACCGCGTAGTGATCACCTCGGGGGTGCGCGGGGGCGCCACGTTGGGTTCACCCATCACCCTCACTGTGGCCAATCGCGACCACGAGAAGTGGCGCGAGCGCATGGCCGTGGGTCCCCACCCCGCCCACCTCGCAGATCCCCTCGTTCGGCCCCGGCCCGGGCACGCCGATCTCGCCGGTGGTCTCAAGTACGATCGCCCGGATCTGCGTGATGTGCTCGAGCGCGCGAGCGCGCGTGAGACCGCGGCGCGTACGGCGGCGGGTGCGGTCGCCAAGCGCCTCTTGGCGGAGCTCGGCGTCGACGTGTTCGCGCACGTGGTGTCGATCGGCGGCGTCGGGTGCGCGGCGTCGCTCCGGGGCCGTGATACTAATGAAATCAAGCGCTTGGCTCGCGCCAGCGACCTGGCATGCGCGGATCCGGAGGCCGAGGTCCACATGCGCGACGCGATCCGGGAGGCCTCCCACGCGGGGGACACTCTGGGCGGCACGTTCGAGGTGGTGGCCACCGGCGTCCCCGTGGGCCTCGGCGCTCATGTCCAGTGGGACCGCAGGCTCGACGGTCTCCTGGCGCAGGCGCTCATGAGCATCCAGGCGATCAAGGCGGTCGAGATCGGCGATGGCTGGGCCGCCGCCGCGGCGCGGGGCTCTGCGGTCCACGACCCCATCGGGTACGACGCGGTCCTCCGGCGCTTCACCCGCGCATCGAACCGAGCCGGTGGTCTCGAGGGCGGCATCACGAACGGCGAGCCCCTCGTGTGCCGCGCCGCGATGAAGCCCATCGCGACCCTCCGCCGTGCCCTCCCGAGCGTGGACGTGCGCACGAAGGAGCCCGCCGACGCCGCGTTCGAGCGCAGCGACGTGTGCGCGGTCGCCGCCGCGTCGGTCGTGGGTGAGGCGATGGTGGCGCTCACGCTCGCGCGGGCCGCGCTCGAGAAGTTGGGGGGCGACTCGCTCCGCGAGGTCGTGGAAAACTTGCGCTCCGGGCGGCTGCGGACCGAAGAGTACGGTCAATGAAGACGCTCTTCGTGTCGGGGTTCATGGGCACGGGGAAGTCGACGATCGCTCCGCGCGTCGCCAGCGAGCTCGGGCTCCCCTACGTCGACACCGACGCCGTGTTGGCCTCTCGCTCGGGCCGCGCCGGCGCCACCGCGGCTTCGCTGGTGCGCGACGACGAGCGGTCGTTCCGAGCCGCGGAGGAGGCGCTGGTGCTCGAGCTCGCGAGCGCGGCGAAGCCCTCGGTCGTGGCGCTTGGTGGCGGCGCGCTGGTCTCGAGTCGTGCGCGCGCGGCGGCGCTCGCGAGCGGCGTGGTCGTCACGTTGAAGGCGTCGCGTGAGGCGCTGCTCGCCCGCCTCGTCGGCACCGAGCGCCCCCTGCTCGGCGGGGACCCCGCGGCCCGGATCGACGAGCTCCAGCTCGCGCGCGCGGCCGCCTACTCCGAGTGCCACGGCGAGGTGTGGACGGACGTCCTCGACGAGGACGCCGCGGTCGCCGCGGTCTGCGCCGTGCGCGCGGCCGCTCCCGTCCTGGTCGCGCTCGGTGAGCGCTCGTACCGCGTGCACGTCGTGCATGATAGGCCCGAGGTCCTGACCGACGTGGTGGCCGCGCTCGGGCCTTCCGGCCTCCTTGCGGTGACCGATAGTCACGTGCTCCGCGCGCGCGGCACCGCGCTCGCCCGGGCGCTGGACGCCGTCTTCGTGCCCCACCGAACGTGCACCCTTCCGCCCGGCGAGGAGCACAAGACCCTCGCCACGGTCGACACGATTTGGGAGGCCGGGATCGCCCAAGGCCTCGATCGCGATGGGGTTTTCGTCGCCTTTGGCGGCGGCGTGGTGGGCGATCTCACGGGGTTCGCGGCCGCCACCCTCTACCGCGGAGTGCGGGCGGTCCAGGTGCCCACGACACTGCTGGCGATGGTCGACGCCTCCGTTGGCGGCAAGACGGGCTTCGACGTGGCGGCCGGGAAGAACCTCATCGGGGCCTTCGCGCAGCCGTCGGCGGTGGTCGTCGATCTTGCCCACCTGTCGACGCTGCCCGCGCGCCACCGCCGCGCAGGGCTCGCCGAGCTGGCCAAGATCGCGCTGCTCCTCGACGAGGGGCTCGCGCGGGAGCTTCGCGAGCGCGCGCCGGAGCTGGTGGCCGGGCCGCCCGAGGGCCTCGCCAGCGTCGTGAGGCGCGCGATCGAGCTCAAGGCTGGTGTGGTCGCCCGCGACGAGCGCGAGCAGGGCGACCGCGCGCTGCTCAACTTCGGCCACACCGTCGGGCACGCCCTCGAGGCGCATGGCCAGTACCGCACGCACCTCCACGGCGAGGCCGTCGCGATCGGGATGGTCGCGGAGCTCGAGCTGGCGGCGGCGGCGGGGCTCGTTCGCCGCGGAGTGGCCGGCGAGGTCGAGTCTCTCCTCGAGGCGCTCGGGCTCCCGACGCGCCCCGCGGGGGGCGAGCTCGCCGCCGCGGCCGCCTATCTGGGCGTCGACAAGAAGCGACGCGGCGAACGCCTCCGCCTGCCGCTCGCGGTCGCCGTCGGGCGGGGCGAGGTGCTGCCAGTGCTCGCCGACGATCTGCGCACGGCCATGCGCCGCGCGTGACCCGAAGGTCTTCCTTGTCTCGCCGCGCGAGAGGTGACACCTTTTTGACGCGGGCGGTGTAGTAACGATACGGTTTCAGTCGCGACGACCGACGCGTCGTTCCGCCGGAGAAGATGTCATGAAGCGAAGCGTTCGAGGGGCGATTGTCGCGGTGGTCGGGGCTCTGATGGCCGCGGGGCTCGCGCCCGCGTGCGTCGAGTACCCGCAGTCGCTCATCGTGACGAAGGTCGTCGTCGCAAAGCCTGATAGTGACGGCGTCTGCCTGATCGAGCCTGGGTCGGCGGGGCTCGTCAATGGCCGACTCGACGTGGCCGTTGCCGACAGCTACACGGCCTCGCTCGTCGTCGTGAACCAGCTGCGCGTCGCCGCCGATCCCGCGCGAAACCGCGTCGAGACCTCGAACGTCTACCTGCTCGGCGCGACCGTGCGGCAGACCGTAGACGGCGTGAACTTGGACGCCGAGATCAACCCGGCTGCGGGGATCGACGACCGCCGCGCTGGCAACGAGTACCGCACCCCTGGCAGCGGATTCGTCCCGCCGGGTGGCGGCCAGGCGTCGGTCACGGTCGACCTGCTCGACAGCGCCGCAGTGAAAAAGCTTCGTCGCGTG
The DNA here is from genome assembly GCA_016720545.1 of Myxococcales bacterium. Lineage (NCBI taxonomy): Bacteria > Pseudomonadati > Myxococcota > Myxococcia > Myxococcales > Myxococcales bacterium. The sequence continues at coordinate 36,108 of JADKKK010000007.1, read as the reverse complement.
CTCGCCCAGCAGCCCGACCCGAAGAACGCCACGGTCACGGTGATCGCCTTCGCGCGCGTGCAGGGCCAGACGCTCGGCGGTCTCTCGCTCGAGAGCCAGGAGTTCCAGTTCCCTATCACCGTGTGCTCGAAGTGCCTGGTCGATTTCCCGCGCGCCCCGGACACGGCCAACCCCGACGACAAGTGTCCGCCGCCTCCGGTCTCCGCCACCGGCGCGAGTGAAAACATCACCCCGTCGTGCCGACCCGGGCAGGACTCGCCCGTCGACTGCTTCCTGTGCAAGGCGAATTCGCCGTATTGCCAGAACAAGAAATGAGCGTGCGGCGCGCGCGCCGCCTCGCCGCGGCGCTCGCGGCGCTCGCCGTGCTCGGCACTGGGCGGACCGCGCTGGCGGAGCCTCAGCTCAGCGCCGCCCTCACCACGGGCCCAGCGTTTCGCAACCTCCGCGTGGGCCCCGTCAAGCCGGCCTTCCACCTCGGCGCTCGGTTCGACGCCATTTTCCTGCGGTCGGCGCAGCGCGACATGGGCGTCGGGCCCTACGTCGACGTGGGCACCTCGGGCTTCGACTCGCTCGAGACGGGCGGCGGCCTGGAGTGGCTCGTCCCGGCCGGGAGCACCTCGTTCATCCTGTCGGGAGGCGCCGAAGCGCGTGTGGCCGGCGGCACGGTGCAGCCGGGCGCCACCTGGGGCCTCTTCTGGGGCTCGCGGAGCTACAACTACCACTCGATCTACGGGTTCGGCGCGGGGCTGTTCGCCCAGGGGCGCTACGGGCTCGGCGACTTCCGCACCTTCGATCTCGTGACCGGCGTCCAGGTCGACGCGGTCGTGCTCGCGCTGCCGTTCCTGCTCCTCGTCAACGCGGTCCGCTAGCCCGGATACTTCATGACGTTCATGCGACGAGGCACCGAGACCGCAGCGAATAGCTCGCACTCCGCACCGCAGGACCGAGGCGTACTGTCCGTACTCCGCAGGTGCGAGGAGCGCAGTACGAGCTTTGCAGCAAGAGGATCGGATGGCTCGCGCGGAAGCGTCGTGAATTATCCGGGCTAGGCCCTCGCGCGACGCGGGCGTGGCGTCGGGTGCGCGCGGTGGTACTGTGCGGCGGCCGGGGGGCGGAGGCGCCATGCAGAGTCGAGCCGTCGAAGTCGTGGTCGCTGGGCAGAAGGTAAAGGTCGTGAGCTCTGCTTCGGCCGTAGAGCTGCAGGAGCTCGCGAGCGCCGTGACCGAGAAAGTGAGCGCCGTGAGCCCGCGCGGCCGCCCGTCCACGCCCCAGGCGATCGCGCTCGCCGCCCTCGCCCTCGCGCACGAGCTGGAGGTCGAGCGTCGCAAGCGCCAAGCGCTCGAGCGAAAGACGAGGGACACCCTCCGTCGCCTGCTCGTTCGGGTGGATCAGGCGATCGAGAGCACCGGCCCCGAGCGCTGACGCCGGCCGCATGTTTCACGTGAAACGTTCGCCGCTCGTCGCCCTCGAGACGGAGCTTCAGGACCTCGAGGCGCGCAGCCTCCTCCGCCGCCCTACCCGCGTGGGGCCGGGCCAGACGGCGTTCTGCTCGAACGACTACCTGGGGCTGGCCGAGTCCCCCCGAAGCGCCGAGGCGGCGGTGGGTGCGGGCGCCTCCCGCCTCGTCTCGGGGAACACCGAGCACCACGCCGCGCTCGAGCGGGAGATCTGCGACTGGCTTCAGGTCGAGGGCAGCCTGGTGTTCACCAGCGGCTACGCGGCGAACGTGGGCGCCCTCGCCGCCCTGCTCCGCCCCGGGGATCGCGTGCTCTCCGACGCGCTGAACCACGCGTCCATCATCGATGGCGTTCGGCTCGCTCGCGCCGAGGTCGAGGTCTACCCTCACCTCGACGTGGCCCACGTCGCTGCGGCGCTGCGGGCTCGGCCGAATACGCCCACGTGGGTCGTCACCGAGTCCTACTTCGGCATGGACGCGGACGCTCCGGATCTCCGCGCCCTCGCTGAAGCGTGTGGCGAGGCCGGGGCGGGGCTGTACGTCGACGAAGCGCACGCGCTCGGTGTCTACGGCCCCGAGGGTCGCGGCCGATGCGCGGACGTCGGGGTGGTCCCGGATGTCCTCGTGGGCACGCTCGGCAAGGCGATCGGCGCTGGCGGGGCCTTCGTCGCGGGCAGCGACACGCTCCAGCGTTGGCTCTGGAACCGTGCCCGGTCCTTCGTCTTTTCCACCGGGTTGAGCCCTCTGGTCGCCGCCGAGGCCGCGCTTCGGGTGCGTCAGGCGCGCGGGATGGAGGAGGCCCGGGCCGAGCTCCACTCCCGAGCCAGCGAGCTGCGGCGGGGCCTGCACGAGCTCGGCTGCCAGGTGCTCGGCGAGGGGCCCGTCGTCCCGTGGGTCCTGGGTGATGCGCGCCGTGCGGTCGACGTGGCGGCCGCGCTCCAAGGGGCCGGGTACTTCGTGCAGGCCATCCGGCCGCCCACGGTGCCGGCCGGCCTCTCGCGGCTGCGCCTCTCGGTGCGCGCGACCCACACGGCGGGGGAGGTCAGCGGCCTGCTCCGCGCGGTGCGTTCGGTCCAGGAGACATGGGTCGCCTCGTCGTCGTGACGGGGGTCGGGACCGAGGTGGGGAAGACCACGCTCGGGGTCGCCCTCGCCCGGGGGCTTGCGGCCTCTGGGCTGCGGGTGTGCGGCTACAAGCCCGTGGAGAGCGGGCTCGGGCCGGGCGCCGGCGGAGACGCCGGGGCGCTCGACGACGCGGGGACGTTTCACGTGAAACCTACCCCCCTGTACGGGTTTGCCGAGCCCATCTCGCCCCACCTCGCCGCCGAGCGCGCGGGGCTGCAGGTCGATGTGGAGGCGATCGTGGCGGTGGTGGAAGCCGCGCGCAAGGAGGTCGACGTGCTCCTCGTCGAGCTCGCCGGAGGCCTCTTCACCCCGCTCGGGCCCGAGACCGACAACGCGAATCTGCTCGAGGCCCTGCGCCCAGACGAGGCGCTCTTGGTCGTGCCCGACGCCCTCGGCGCCCTCCACCACGCGCGGGCCGGGGAGCTCGCCGCTCGGGCCCGCGGCCTCGGCCCGATGCACCTCGTCCTGGTCGAGCCCGGTCGCCCCGACGCCTCCACGGGCACGAACTCGGCGGCGCTTCGGGGGCTGTTCCGAGGCACCCACCACGTCCCCTGGCGCTCCGCGGGTCTCTCGGCGGCCGACCTCTGCTCCCTGCTGGCCGTCTGCTGCCCGTCGCCCGTCTGACAATTCGCGACGTTCCCCGGGCGATGCCCGCCAAGCCCCCGACCCGCCTCCCTGCGTGGGAGAGGCCGACCTGGGTGCCGGCTTCGCTTCCCCGACCCGGCCGCGCCCTCCGGGAGTGTCGGGGGGCACCACGGGTCCCGGACCGCGACGGCTCGAGCGCTCCCCACGAAGCATCGGCACCACCCCCGGCCCTCGGCCTGGGCGCGCCCGGTCAGGCCAGCGTACTCCGGCGACGCTCGAGCAACGCTCCGACGCCTCCATCGGGGACACCGGACCGGTCCCATCGCGGGCCGGCGCGCGTACTCCCGGATGCCCCATGCCGCCTCCCCCACCCGGTCGAGCCGATCATCCCGAGGCCGCCGCCGGCGCGCCGCGTGGGTCGCCGCGGATGACCCGCCGCCCGGCCGCGCCCCGCGCCGGATGAGGCCGTCACGGGCTCCGGTAGGGATGACGAGCGCCAGAGGACCTCGACCCCCCGACCCCCCCGTTTCACGTGAAACACCGGCGACGTAGATCGGCGAAAAGCCGACCGAATCAAGCGGTTCGGCGCTCTAGGAGCGATCGACGACCCGGCCCCGCTCCAAGCGCAGCCGACTCCCAGCGACCTCAGCGGCGAACCCTTCGTCGTGCGACACGACCACCACCGTGGCCCCTCGCGCGACCTCCGTCCGAATCACCTCGGTGAGGCGACCCACCCCGGACCTGTCCAGGCCGGTCGTCGGCTCGTCGAGGAGCAGGAGCCTCGGCCCGTGGACGAGGGCCCGAGCGAGCGAGACCCGCTGCCGTTGCCCGCGCGAGTACTCCCGGAAAGGGCGGCTCATGAACGCGCCGAGGTCGAAGCGCTCGCTCGCCTCCCGGAGGGCCTCCCCCGGCGCACACCCATACAGCTCCGCGGCGAGCCTGAGGTTCTCCGCACCGGTCAGGTCCGGGTAGCAGAGCGATGCGTGCCCAACCCACCCCAGGCTGCGGCGAACGGTCGCCGCCGTCGCCCCAAGCTCCCCATGGGACACCGTGCCCGAGGTCGGACGCGACAGGGTGCCCACCAGGGAGAGGAGGGTGCTCTTGCCCGACCCGTTGGGCCCCAGCACCGCGGTGACTTCGCCCGACGCGAAGTCCGCCGTCACCGCGACGAGGGCGCGCACGGAGCCGTACGTCTTGGTGACGCGTTCGAGCCGGACCGCCCAGGGAGAGGTGCTGGACAAGAGCGCCATCCTACCCCGCCCTGTTCGTGCGGGCGAATCAACTGCGCGGCCCGCGAGCCCGCCAACCAGCATGGTAGGAAGCCCAGCACATCATGCTAGTCTTAGGCCTATGACGGCCGCCAAAGCCCTCCTTACCGAGGAGCTTCCCGCCATCCAAGCGCTGCGCACGGCCGTCGAGGGTGCCCTCGAGGGGAAGGCCGACGTCGTCGAGCTCGCGCTGGTCGCCCTGTTGGCGCGCGGTCACCTCCTCATCGAAGACGTGCCCGGTGTTGGCAAGACCACCCTCGCGCGAGCCCTCGCCCAGGCGGTCGGTGGCGAGCTGAAGCGCCTGCAGTTCACGAGCGATCTCCTGCCGAGCGACGTCGTGGGCATCTCGATCTGGGACCAGCGCCGCAGCGAGTTCGTCCTCCGCCAGGGGCCCGTCTTCGCGAACGTGCTCCTGGCCGACGAGATCAACCGCGCGAGCCCGCGCACGCAGTCGTCGCTCCTCGAGGCCATGAACGAGGCCCAGGTGTCGATTGACGGGCAGACCATCCCGCTCCCCGACCCCTTCTTCGTCATCGCCACCCAGAACCCACAAGACTTTGCGGGCACCTTCCCACTTCCCGAGTCTCAGCTCGACCGCTTCCTCCTCCGGATCCGCATCGGTTACCCACCCCCGCAGGTCGAGATGCGGCTGCTCACCGAGGGCCTCGACCGACCGAGCGACGTCGACCCCGTCCTCGATCCCGCGCACCTCGTGGAGCTCCAGCGGACCGTCCAGCGCGTCGCGCTAGACACCTCCCTCGTGAGCTACCTGCAGGCCATCGTGCAGGCTACCCGGTCCGCCCCCACGCTCTCTCTCGGAGCGTCCACGCGCGGCGCCATCGCCCTCGCGAGCGGAGCCCGCGCCCGCGCGCTGGTCCGCGGCCGCAGCTACTGCATCGCGGACGACATCCAAGACCTCGCGGTCCCGGCGCTCGCGCACCGTGTGCGGCTCGCGTCCACCGCCGAAGGCTTCATGCCCACCCGCGACGAAGCCGAGGCGGCCGTGCGTGAGCTTGTCGCGCGCGTGCCTGTCCCACTTTGAGCGCTCCGGCGGCGGTCACCGCCGAGGCGGCCGTCGACGCGTCGCCACAGACCGGCCTCCGGCGCGCCTGGTCGCGTGCGTGGGCGCGCCTCACGACCCGACGTAAACCACCGAGACGACTGAAGTTTACGCGCGAAGGGAAGTTCTTCGTCGGCATCTCGCTCGGCGTCGGCTTTGCCGCCATCAACACCGGCAACAACCTCCTCTATCTGCTGCTCGGCCTGCTGCTCGCGCTCATCATGGTCAGCGGCATCATGAGCGAGCTGTCTCTGCGCGATCTCACGGTCGTCCGGCGCCTGCCCGCGCGTGCCCAAGTCGGCCGCGCTCACCTCGTCGAAATCGAGGTGTTCAACCACAAGGGCCGCGTGCCGTCGTACGCCATCGAGGTCGAAGACCTGCGCGACGGGCAGCCCGCCGACAAGCGCTGCTTTTTCCTGAAGATCAGCCCCAAGAGCGCCCAGGTCGCGGCGTACCGGCGCACGCCGCAGCGCCGCGGCCGCGACCGGCACGTAGGCTTCCGCATCGCCACGCGCTTCCCGTTCGGCCTCTTCGAGAAGTCGCGCGAGGTCCAGTCCGTGGGCGATCTCATCATTTACCCGGCCGCCGATCCCATCACCCTGGGCGTGTCGCCTCCCGGCCGCGACGTCGGCGGCGAATCGACCTTCGGGCGCGGACACGGCGAGGACCACTTCGGGCTGCGGCCCGTCCGCGACGGCGAGGACCTCCGAGACGTCCACTGGAAGAAGAGCGCCGCGACCGGCAGCCTCGTGCGTCGGGAGCGCGCGCGCGACGCGCACCCCGAGACCACCCTCCGCCTCGACGTGAAGCGCCCCCGCGGCGCCGGGGACGACTTCCCCGCCGCGTTCGAGCGCCGCATTCGGGAGATCGCCTCCCGCGTCGTCGCGCACGTCAAGCGGGGCGACCGCGTGAAGCTCGTCGCGTCGACGGGCGAGGTGCTCCGCGGCGACAAGCGCAGCGGCTCGGACGTGTTGCTCCGGTACCTCGCGCTCGTCGAGTCGATCCCCGCCGCCGACACGGGCGAGCGCGACCCCAGCGCGGGAGCCACCTGATGCGCTTCGGGCTCGTCCACAGGCTCATGACCAACGCGCTCGCCACCCTCGGCGTGCTCGCGATCGTGAACACGGCCGGCATGCCCCCGTGGACCGCGGCGGCGGTGCTCGGCGGCCTGGCTGTCGCCGTCGCCCTGCCCGAGAGCCTGCAGGTGAAGCCCTTCATGCGCACCCTGGCGACCCTCGGCCCGCTCGCGCTCTTCGTGATCGAGGTCCTCCGCGTCATCTTCGGCGCGTCGGCGCTGGACATCGCCGTCGAGTTCGCGGGGTTTCTCCAGGTGCTCCGCGTGGCCACCCGTCGTGGCGCCGCCCACGATCAGCAGATCATCATCCTCGCGCTGCTCCACTTCGTGGCCGGCACGGTGCTCGGGGGTGGGCTCGCCTACGGCCTCTGCTTCGTCGGGTTTCTCATCGTCGCGCCGGGCGCGCTCGTGCTCTCGCACCTGCGCCGCGAGGTCGAAGGAAACTACCGACAAGGCGCCCGCGATCGCACGGGCCTGCCGGTCGACGTGCCGCGCATCCTCCGCAGTCGTCGCGTGGTCGGCCGCGGCTTCCTGCTCACCACGTGCCTGCTGTCGTTGCCCATCTTCGTCTTCACGGGCGCGCTCTTCATCCTCTTTCCGCGAATCGGCCTCTCGCTGCTGCTGGTGAATCACACCCGATCGGGTCGAATGGTGGGCTTCTCCGATCACGTCGACCTCGGCGACGTGGGCACTCTGCGCAGCGACCCCACCGTGGCGCTCCGGTTCACTCTCCCGGACACCCCCGATCCGCCGCTGCGAATGACGATTCGACTCCGCGGCACCGCCTTCGACACGTACGACGGTCGCGCCTGGTCGCGGTCGGTCATCGAGCGCCACCCGATCGATCTCGCGTATCCCAACGTCGTCCCCATCCTGCGGCTCCCACGCCCCGCACAGGACCGGCGCATCTCCTTCGACCTCGAGCCCATCGACCCGCCCGTGCTCTTCCTGCCGCCGCAGGCGGTCGCGGCGCAGCTCCGACTCCCCACGACGCCCGGTCAGCAGGAGGGCGTGTACGTCTCCGCCGGTCCGGAGGGCGAGCTCCGCTACGCGAGCCCGAGCACCCACGGCGTGCGCTACGACGTGTTCCTCGCGGGGTCGGGCGAAGTCGTCACTCAGCGCCTCGCCCCGACCGACCGCTCGCGCTACCTCACGCTGCCGCCGCTGCCGCCGCGAATAGGCGAGCTCGCGCGCGCCTGGACTGCCAATCAGCCGACCCCGCTCGCCAAGGCGAAGGCCATCGAGGAACACCTCCGAAACGACTTCCACTACGACGTGACCTCCCCGTCGGGCGGTAAGCCGCAGCCGCTCGATCACTTCCTGTTCGAGACCAAGCGCGGACACTGCGAGTTTTTCTCCACCGCCATGGTCATGATGCTCCGCGAGGTGGGCATTCCCGCCCGTAACGTGACGGGCTTCGTCGGCGGCACGTACAACCGCTTCGGAAAGTACTACGCGGTCCGCGAGGGTGACGCGCACTCCTGGGTCGAGGCCCACCTGGAGCAGCCGCACCCCGCTTGGGTCACCTTCGACCCCACCCCGACGGCGGCGGCCCGGCCTCTCCAAGAGACGGGCGGCGCCTATCTCTACGTGCGCGACTTCGTCGAGGCCGTGTCTCAGCGGTGGAACCGCTACGTCGTGGGGTACGACCTCGGCACCCAGGTCCGGCTCTTCGAAGCGGCCAATCGTTCGTACAACCAAGCTCGCTCGCGCGCGGGCCTCACTCAAGGGCTCGCAGGCCAGCTCACGCGAGCGCCCGTCCTCGCGGGCATCGTCGTGGCGCTCGGCGTCGTGGCCTATTGGGTCTGGCGGCGGCAGCGCCCCAAGGACCCCGCGACAGGCAAGGTGGCCACCCCGAAGGCGCGCGCGGCGCTGCTCGTCATCGAGCTCTATCAGAGCCTCGACGCGGCGCTTGCCGCGCGGGGTCTCGCGCGCGCCCCCTCCACTCCACCGCTGCGCTATGCGGAGGATCTCCGCAGGCGGAGCCACCCGCTCGCGGAGGACGTTCACGCGATGACCCTCGCCTACCTCGCCGTCCGCTTCGGCGGCGCGTCGCTCGATCCGCTGACCAAACGCACGTTCGAGGAGGGGATCCGCGCGGTGAGGGCGTTCCGCGAGCCCCCACCGCCCGAGCGCGCGTCGCGGTCTCCCGCGCGTGCCCTGCCGGTGGCGTGAGCTTGTGGCGAGCCGGTCGTCGCACGTCGGGAGTTGAGAAAAGGCACACTCACTCGGAGGGGCGATCTCCGTCCTGGCTCGCCGTGGGAGCCCGGGATAACCTCCAATCATGCGGAAGGTCATTTTGGGACTCGCCAGCGCGAGCCTCCTCGTCGCGTCGCCGGCGCGCGCGGACTCGGAGATCAACGCCGCCTACAACGTGGCGATTGGGGTCCCGGCGGGTCTACTGACGGTGACCACGCTCGTTCCGCTCGTCCGGAACTTCTACTTCGTGGGCCAGGGTGAGCGCGGCTCCAGCGGGTGGGTCACCTACGGCCTGGTCAGCGGGACCCTCGTCGCGGGCGCCGGGACCGCGCTCACCATCGTCACGCGTCCTCGAACCGTCGCCAACCGGACGTGCGAGTACGACCCCGTCACTCAAACGAGCCCCTGCGTCGAGAGTGGAGGCTCGAGGGACGTGGCCGCGGGCGACCTCTTTGGCCTCGGGATCGGCATGATGGTGACCGGAACCGCCAGCATCGTGGCCGCGATCCTCGCGGGCACCATGGGCAGCCCCCGCGCGCAGGCCCGGCGTGTGATCCTCCCTGAAACGGCCTCTCTGACCCTCTCGCTGCCGCGCACACCCGGCGACGCCACGTCGTTCGTCGTGTCGATGCCCGCGATTGCCTTCTGAGCGCCCGCGCGCTCACAGCCGCTACTCTCGGTGACGGCTCTTCGTAGGAGCCGTTGACCCCGTCGCCCGCGCGCCGCCACAGCGGGACGGGCTTCGCTGGCGCCGTTCGCTGCCGCACCGGCCGAGCGTCGCGCGGCCTGGGGCTCGTGCGACCTCGGGGCCGCGCGATCTTCCGTGGGCATGAAGCGCGCGCGGCTCGCCGCTGAGCCCGTCGCAGGAGCGTCATCGGCGACCTCGGGTGACCCGCTTGCACCTGCCCAACGCTGGCGCTAAGACCTCCGGCATGAAGCTGACCGCCCCCGCGCGCGCCGTTCGCCCCGAGCCCCTCGCCCCTCGCCCCGTCGTCGTCGTGTTGCGCGTGAAATCCAGGGTTCACGCGGGAACCCGGCGCGGCGCGCTCGACCACGTCGGCAACTACAACTAGTCCTGCGCCCTGCTCCGACCACCAGACGTGTGTCCAGAAGTGCGACTGCGCGGACGACGCGTGCATCACGAAGTGCACGATGCCCGACGCCTGCGCCAAGTGGGGCCGCTGTCGCGTCCTGCGCGGGCGCCTTCGCCGGGCACGCGGAGCCGAGCGCGACGCGCCCAGCGCGGCCAACGGTGCCAGCGAGACCCGAGCGCGGGTGGTTCTGGCGGCGCATCAAGGAGCCCTCCGGGTACACGTCTCCGCGCCAAGGTCCCGTGGCCCCCGGGACCCGCGCTACCCTGACCGCATGGCCAAGCTCCTTCGCCTGGCCCACGTCGTCTGCCTGGCCCCGGTCGCGCTCCTCGCCTGCGGTGCACGCGTCGAGCCTCGGGCGCCACGCGGGGTGGCTCCCGGGGTGGCTCCCCCCAGCGCCGTCGCCGCGAGCGATTCGGCCGAGCTCCCCGACGCGAGCCACCTCCGCGCGCTCAGCGCGAAGATCGATGGTTCATGCAGTGACTTGTGCTGTGTTCCGAAGCCCGAGTGGCTTCGCGAGCACGGAGAGCCGCCCTCGGCCGCGGTCGTCCGGGCCGCGTGGAACGCGCTCGAGGGCTCGCCAGAACCCGCGGCCGCGACGGTCGCTCTGCGGATCGTGTCGCGCGCCGCGCGCGCCGCCGACGTGCCTCGGCTCGTGGCGTTCGTGGACGACGAGCGGCCTGGGGTGAGCCTCCCGAGCGAACGGCCGCAGCAAGCGCCGACTCGCTGTGTCCCCGTCAGCTGGACGCGAGCGACCCCGTCGAGCGAGGCGCGCCGCGCGCTCGGGAGGGTGTTTGGCACGTCCTTCGCGACCGCGAAGGACTACCGCGCGTGGGCGCTCGCGCACCCGGATCCCGAGCGCTCTTTTGAGGTGTGGAGCGCGCGCCTCTCCGGGGTCAAAAAGGGCACGGCGAGGATCGACGACGAGCGCATGGAAACTTACCTTTGCGCGATGGCAAAAGGGTACCTGCCGTACGACATCGAGCAGCGACTGCTGCTGCCGCCGGACATGCGCGCCTGGCTGCCGGAGGGGCACCTGGCGCTGTTCATTTTGGACGTGGTCGGGGAGCTGGACCTCTCGCAGATCTATGTATTCTACAACGCGAAGGACGACCGTTTAGGCCCCCCGCGAGCGGGCCTGTGGGTGGTAGGGTTGCCCCATGAAGCACGCAGGGCTGCGACTGGCGATCGTCGTGTGGGCAGGTGCGCTTGGGGTCTGCGCGCTCGCGAGCTGCAGCTCCGACGTCCCCGGGGCAGGCGACGCGGGCTCCGCGGACTCTGCGGCGCCCGACTCTGCGCCGCTGGAGGCTGCGGCGCCCGACGTCGCGGTGGCGGACGCGGACCGACCCGACGCGGCGGTCAACGTCGCCGGGCTCCCGCCGCGGCCCACGGCCCCAACGACGGCGACGTCGGCAGGCTACTACGCGATACACACCATGTTCCTTGGCGACACCGATCGCGCAGGTGCCCCGAGCCAGACCGCCTGGAAGCGTTATGGCTATGATCTGGATTCGCGGGTGTCGACCGACAAGTCGACGGATCACTGCAGGCTCAGGCCTGGGGCACCCAACAAGGTGAAGACCGACGGCGAGAGCGGCATCGACAACTCCTTCGGGGCGAACATCCTGCCCATCTTCACGACCGCGCTGCCCGACTTCCCGCGGGACACGAACGCGGCTCTTCAAACCGGGACGGGCACGTACATTCTCCAGGCGGTCGGCTTCGACGGCACCAGCGACCAGTCGAACACGGGGCTGACAGGCCAGCTCTTCGAGACCGGGAGGGTCTCACCGGCCCCTCGGTGGGACGGTTCGGACCTCTGGCCGGTGCTCGCGAGCTCCCTCGTCGGGGGAACGCTCGCGGGCGGCGCGAACGCGAAGATGAGCGACGCCTATGTGAGCGGCGGCATGTTCGTCGGGGTCCTCCCTGGTACGTTCAACCTCTCCCTCGCGGGGGTCCAGGGGGGGATCGTGCTGCCCATCGAGCGACCGCTCATCACCTTCAAGAAGCCATCCAATGGCCTCGACGCGACCACGGGGACCATCGCGGGCGTCATGAACACTGCGCGGTTCAACAGCGAGTTTCGGCGCGTCGCCGGCCAACTGAGCACCGTCCTCTGCGAGGGGAGCACGCTCGACAACATCACCTCGCAGTTCACCCAGGCCTCCGACATCATGAGCGACGGGACGAACGGCGACTCTTCGAAGGAGTGTGACGCGATCTCGATCGCGATCGGGTTCACGGCGAAGGTCGTGAAGGAGCCGAGCGCGGTCGCGCCGGCGCCTCCCCCGTCGCCCGATCCGTGCGTTCCTGCGAGGGACGCCGGCGGCGGAGGTTGACGGGCGGTCAGCCGCGAAGGTCCGCCTTCAGTCTACGCTCGCCTTCGAGCTGCTGGCGCCGCTTGAGCCGCTTGACGGCCCGAACGAGGTTGGCATCGCGCCGCGAGTGATTCACAGTGTGGTCACCGCGAGGCCCGCCCTCGGCTGCCCATTCCTCTTCGAAACGAAGGACTCGACCCATGCGCTTCATGCTCCCTGTCGCTCTCCTCGGTGTGACCGTCGCCGTCGCCGCTTGCTCCAGCACGACGACGACCCCGGACGGCGGCACCGCCCCCGACGCGAGCGCGACGTCCACCGGCACCACCCCGACGCCGACCCCCGACGCGAGCGCGACGTCCACCGGGACCACGCCCCCCGCGGCTGCCCCCGCCCGCGTCGTTCGCCGTCACCGTCGGCACCTGCACCGAGGCGCCCCCCTGCGGCGGATCGCTCGAGGGCACGTGGGACTACTCGGCGGCCTGCGCCCCCGACACGGCCTTCTCCGAGGTGACGAAGGCTTGCGCGACGGCCAAGCTCACTAAGGTGTCTGGCACGATGAGCGGCCGCCTCACCGTCGCGGGGACTTCGCTCACGCGGAAGGGCACCCTCGCCCTCAAGGCCGAGATCAACGTCCCCACCGAGTGCGCCACGCCGGTCGGCGGCTGCGCTGGGCTCGCCACCGCCATCAAGGCGGCGGGCGTGAAGAGCGCGGTGTGCGCGGCGGGCGCGGCGGGGAGCTGCGACTGCGCGATCGAGTCCGACAGCCCCGTCGACAAGACCGGCACGACCTTCACGACCAACGGCAACACCCTCATCACGAGCGACGGGAGCGAATACTCCTACTGCGTGGCGGGCACCAAGCTGACCCACAAGCAGACCAAGGCCGGGAAGCCGGCCGACGAAGAGATCGGCACGTACGAGGCCACCAAGCGCTGACCCGTCGCCGGCTCAACGGGCTGCTTGGCCGCTTGGCGACCGCGCGTGCCCCTCGCGCGTCGCCAGGCGGAGCGTGACGCGTGCCCGAAGAGAGGGGCGCCGCTCAGGTCGCGCGGAGGTCCGCCAAGCACTCACCGGCCGCCTCGATCTCGACCTCGTGGTGCACGTCGCGCGCGCGCTCGGCCAGGGCCGCCGTGTACCAGGCCAACATCGAGGGCAGCGCGCGCAGGCGCGCCGCGTAGGCGTCGGCCGCCTCGCCCAGCGAGAGGCCGTAGGTCGACAGCCGGAAGGTCACCGGCGCGTAGAACGCGTCGACCGCGGTGAACGCAGGGCCCCCGAGGAACGGCCCGCCGAAGCGCTGGAGACCCTGCTCCCACAGCGCCGTCAGCCGCGCGAGGTCTTGGTCGAGCGCCGCTGGGCGCTCGTGGAGGCGCACTCGGACGCCCACGCTCATCGAGCCGCGCTGCCGCAGCACGCCGAACCCCGAGTGCATCTCGGCGGCTGCCGAGCGCGCCCAAGCGCGCGCCGCCGCGTCGGCCGGCCAAACGCCCGTGTGACGCTCGGCGAGGTATTCGGCGATCGCCAGCGAGTCCCACACCACGGTCGCGCCGTCGCGCAGGCACGGGACCTTCCCCGAGGGCGAGAGCCTCCGGAACGGGCCCCACGCCGCCTCATCGCCGAAGAACAACAGCGTCTCGGTGAACGGGATCCCTAGCTCCGAGAGCAGCGCCCACGGGCGCAGGGACCACGAGGAGTAATTCTTGTTGGCGATGAACAGCTCGTACATGGCTCTCCTCTGGGGAACCGCGGCGAGAAAGTCGTCAAACAGCACGCCGCGCGCGGTCCACCTCTGGCGGCGTTTCGATGACGAAGTCCCAAGCGCCAGGGGATCTATCGTAGCCCAGCGCGCCTCCACGGCGCCCGAGCTCGCGCTTTCGTGAACGCTTCGTGAGCATGGCGGCCGACCTCCATGATCACCCTCGTTTGACCCTCGTGTCCGGGGTGGTGCGCGCGGCCTGCTCGGCGGACGAGGTCGCCTCTACCGAGGAGGGGTACGGGATCGTCGTGTCCGAGGAGCTGCGTGCGTTCTACATGGACGTGAACGGCGCCGAGATCGTCTCGATGGTCGGCTTGGCGGACTATCTCGACCTCCTCCTCGCCACGCGCGGCCGGCGCGGGTGGCACGACGGGTCCCAGGAGGTGCGCGCGTCGATCGCCGAGCTCTTCCCGAACGCTCCGGTGCCGTGACCGGGTCCGTCGACGGGGAGCCCTCGAGGCGCTCCCCACGACGGCCCGCCCGGGGTAGCGAAAAAAAAAGCAGCGGGCTCATGATCGCTCCCGGCCCCCCGCTCGCACGATCGGGCTGACTGACCTTCCCACGGGGGGGGAACGGAGCCCACTATGCGTACAACCACTGGAATTGTTTCAGCTCTCTCGCTCTTCGTCGTGTTCGCGTGCTCGCATGATCAGGACGACGGCGCCCGAGTCGCCACGGCCCTCGCGACCGCCCAGTGCAACGTCAAGCTCTTCCGGGCCGACTCGGACACCTGCCGGGCGAGCCACGAGGCGTGCCGCGCGACGCGTGACGCCGTGGCGTGCCGCGACGCTTATGTCGCGTGCTTGCCGGCCTTCCCCGCCTCCGGAGGCGACCGCGGAGCAGGCGAGGGGCGCGGGCGCGGGCGCGACGACGGGCGCGGCGGTGGAGGCGGCGGTGGAGGCGGTGCGGGCGGCGACAGCGCGACGGGCGCCGCGGCGGCGTGCGCGGCGACGCGGGCGAGCTGCGTCACGAGCACCCAAGATCCTTCGGGCTGCGGCGCGACCGCCGCGGAGTGTGTCAAGCGCGCGCTCCACGACGCGTTCATCGCGCGCTGCGCGGACGCGAAGACGCGCTGCGACGACGGCGACTACACGACCGAGGACTGTGCGGTGATCACGGCGCGCTGCGCCGAGGGCGTGGCGTTCGACAAGATCCCGGAGGCGCAGTGTCCCTCGACGGCGCTGCCCGCGCCCTTGCCGGCGCTGCCCGAGGCGGGGGCGCCGGTGGACGCGGCGGTGCCGGTGGACGCGGCGGTGCCGGTGGACGCGGCGGTGCCGGTGGACGCGGCGGTGCCGGTGGACGCGGCGGTGCCGGTGGACGCGGCCGACGCGGGCTGAGACCCGCGGAGGCGCCTCGCGCGCCTCGTCGATGAAGCTCGCCGGGGCTCGCGGGTGTCGATCGACCCGCGTGGGCTTGGGTGCACCGCTCGCGCCGCGGCGCGTGGGCGAGCCTCGTCGGGTCCTCCGGCGCCCGCGCATCATGGCGACGAGGCGGGCCGCGCAAAATTTTCGCCGGGTCAGCCAACTGCCAGTACTGTGTCGGAATGCGCTCTTTTTCTAGCCGCCTCCCCTCCCTCGCGCTCGCCCTCGCGCTCACCCTCCCGTCCCTCCACCTCGCTGCCTGCAGTGACACTCCGGCCACGCCGGGTGACGGCGGCACGGTCACCGAGACCGAAGCGGGCACGCCCCCCCCGGGCGAGGACGGAGGGCCCGGCCCCGACACCGCGCCCCCGCCGCCCGGCAGCACCGCAGACAGCAAGTTCCGGCCGAGCCCGAACGGCTTCAGCTTCTCCAACAGCTTCAGCCCAACCGAGCCCACGCCCGGGCCCACCATGGGCGTGGAGGACGTGCGCCGCATGTTCGGCGACGTGGTCTGCGGCAGCACCGCGGGCGGATGTGTTCTCACGCCGGCCGCGCAGCAGTGGCTCGAGGCCGCCAACAAGGATCTCTACCAGGGGCTCTGCGAGGGGTTCGCGATCCTCGCCAACATCCTGTACGTCGGCGCCAATGGCATGAAGGCTTCGGACTTCCAGCCGGGGGCCACGAACCCCTTCGAGCTGAAGGTCGAGGGCAACGGCAAGCTGCAGCGCGAGCTCGCCTATTGGTACACCACCCAGACTCTCTACGAGCGGACGCCGGGCCTGACCCCCGCGGAGCTGGGCGCGCAGCTCTTCGCCGCGCTCGGCAAGACGCCCTCGGCCGATCTGCCCACGCTCGCGTTCTTCAAGAAGGACGGCAAGGGCGGTCACGCCATGAACGCCCACTCGATCGCCGCCACGCCGACCGGGTTCGACGTGAAGATCTACGACAACAACTACCCCAACGAAGAGCGCACCCTCACCATCGACACCAAGAAGGACGAGTGGCGCTACGTGGGCTCCACCACCGCGCAGGGCGAGAAGGACGAGTACATCGGGGACGCGACCAGCAAGTCCATCCACCTCATCCCCACCGCCCTCCGCCTCCGCAAGTTCGACTGCACCTTCTGCGGCAACGTGCAGCCCGGAGCGCCCCCCACGGGTGTCCGTCAGATTCGCCTCAACAGCGGCGGGCACGCGCTCATCACCGATCCCGCCGGTAAGCGCCTTGGGTACGCGAATGGCGCGCTCGTGAACGAGATCGCGGGCGCGAAGGCGCGCACCGTGCTGAACGGCAGCCGTGGCCGGCCCGATCCGGAGCCCACGTACGAGCTGCCCGCCGGCACGGACACGACCATCACGGTGGACGGCGCGGGGCTCACGGCCGAGTCGAAGTCCACCCTCACGGTCGTCGGTAGCGGGTACACGGTGGACGTCGAGGACATCGCGCTCAGCCCAGGTCAGAAGGACACGATCGTCGTCCGGGCGTCGGGCACCGTGATGGAGTACACGACGCAGCAGGCCGAGACGCCGACTCTAATCGTGGGCATTCAGACCGCGACAGACGACTACCTCATCGAGATTCACGTCAGCAGCGACACGAACGGCCAGACCGTGAAGCTCGAGCTCGATCAAGCGAACGGTCGCCTGAAGGTGACCGTCGATGGTCACGACACGGGCGACTACGACCTCGACGTCGTGGTGCACCGCATCGGCGCCAGCGGCGAAGAGATGTTCGAGCACGAGGGCGACACCGGCATCAACATCCCGAGCGGTGGCACGGCCTCGATCGCCTACGGGGCGTGGACCGGCAACGGCGGGACCATCGCCCTCGAGATCGACGACGAGCGCAACGGCTCGGTCGATCGCACGGTGGTGCTCACGGACCAGAAGTAGCTGGGCGGGACGAGGGCGCGGCGCGTCGGCCGCGCCCTCATCTGACGTGGACCACGGCGCCCTCACGCGTAGGCGGGAGCGTGACGGCGGCCCGCTGGGTCTTTCGCCCCCGGGCGCCCTGCGCTTCGCGTCCGGAGCGACTCTCATCCGCTTGAATGAGACGTCGAACTCGACGCTGAGCTGACGGTCCAGAGCCTCACCGAGACGACGCAGCGGGCGGCGCCCAAGAAGCACTTCTGCGACGCACGCTGCCGTGCAAGACTTCTCCCGTGGCAACCCTCCCCAGGCGTGATCTCCTCCGTCTGAGCCTCGCCGGCCTCGCTGTGGCGATGGCCCGTCCCATCGCGGCCTGCGGCGCGCCGCTCGTGTCCCCGGGGGGGGCCGATTCGGGGGGCGACGCGGTGTCGCCACCGCCCGCAGACGCAGGGCTCGAGGCTTCGCCGATCGACGCCGCGCCGCCGACGGATGGCGCCCGTCCCGGTGACGCGAACGCGGCCGACGCGAGCTCCCCGGACTCCGCGGACGCTGCGGACGCCGCGACGGACGCGGCCGACGCGGCCGACGCCGCGCCCACGCCCCTCAAGTCGAACATCGCCAATCTCGGCCCGCTCGAGCCCCCCGACGCGAACAACCTGCGGCTCCCGCCGGGCTTCACCTCTCGGGTCGTCGCGACCACGGGGCAGCTACCCGTGGCCACCAGCACGTACCGCTGGCACGTCGCGCCCGACGGTGGCGCCGTGTACGCGGCTCCCGGCGGCGAGTGGGTCTACGTCTCGAACTCGGAGGCCAGCCCCGGCGGCGTCGGCGCGCTGCGCTTCAACGCCGCCGGCGACGTGGTGGACGCGTACCCCATCCTCACGGGAACCTCGACGAACTGCGCGGGCGGGCACACGCCCTGGGGCACCTGGTTGTCGTGCGAAGAGCACGGTCGCGGGAGGGTCTTCGAGTGCGACCCCATGGGGGTCGGGGCCGCCGAGGCACGACCTGCGCTCGGCGTGTTTCGACACGAGGCCGCGAGCGTCGATCCGGTGAGAGGGCAGCTCTATCTCAGCGAGGACGAGCCCGATGGGCGATTCTATCGCTTTACGCCCGCCGCAATGGGGATGGGCGGCGCGCTCGACTTGACGGCCGGGACGCTCGAGGTCGCTCGCGTCGTCGCCGGAGCCGTCACCTGGCTCCCGGTCCCCGATCCCGAGCTCACCGGCCCCACCGCGACGCGACATCAGGTGCCCGCCAGCACAGTGTTCAACGGCGGGGAGGGGCTCTGGTACCACGCCGGCAAGGTCTACCTCGCGACCAAGGGCGACGACCGCGTGTGGGAGTACGACATCGTCGCCAGCACGATCCGTGAGCATTACAACCATCTCACAGCGGCGAACCCCATCCTGCGGGCCGTCGACAACCTGACCGGGAGCGCCGGCGGGGACATCCTCGTCGCGGAGGACGGCGACGACCTCCAGATTGTCGCGATCCTCCCGGATGGTTCGCTCAAGGCGATCGTTCAGGTGGTGAACCATCCGGGGTCGGAGGTGACGGGGCCGGCGTTCGACCCGTCGGGGACCCGCCTCTACTTCAGCTCTCAGCGCGCTCCGGGCGGCGCCGTCACCTTCGAGGTCACGGGCCCCTTCCACGTGTAACCACGCGCGGGTCAGCTCGGTCGGGAGCGCCAGAGCGGGAGGTGGTTCGAGGCCGACCTGCACACATGTGTGAGGGAGTCGGAGCAGAGCGCCGCCACGCCCACGCATTTGCGACCCCGCCGCGCGCCGTGCTTGCGCGTGGGTCGTGGTGGGCTAACACCGTTAGCCGTGCGTCCCATCGGCCGAATCTTCGCGCTCCTCCTCCCGCTGTCCCTGGTCGCCTGTGCGGTCGATTCGATCGACCCGCCCCAGCCCGCGTCGCCCCCTGGCGAGGCGAGCGAGCCCCAGGCCGACCCGCCCTCGCCCGTCGCTGCGGGGGCCACCTCCGGCGAAGGCGCTCAGGCGGACACGCCCGGCCTGCCCGGCCTGGAAGAAGCTTCGCCCGCCATCCCCGACGGCGAGCCCGAGCTCGAGCTCCCCAACATCCCAGTGCTCACGGGCCCTGGCCCTGGGCCCTCCCGCACGTGCTCCTACACGAAGGACGCGGACGGGTTCTTCAAGCTGCTCACCAAGACCGGCGGGATCGACTACTGGGTCCGCTTGCCCCCGACGTACACGGCGACCAAGTCGTACCCCATGCTCGTCGGCATGCACGGCTGCGGTGACAACGCGAAGAACTTCGCGACCTGGGCGCTCTCGCCGTGGAACATCCGCTCGACGCAGACGCACATCGCGGTCTCCGTGGGGGCCGCCCGCGACGGGCAGTGCTGGACCGCGTCGACCGACGAGGCGAAGATCCTCGCCGTCGTCGCCGACGTGCGCCAGTGCTTCTGGGCTCACCAGCGCAAGATCGTGCTCGCGGGGTACTCGTCGGGCGGCATCGCCGCGTACTACACGGGCGTGCGTAACGCCGCGAAGTTCGCCGGCATCCTCATCGAGAACTCGAGCCTCCAGTCGGCGTTCGGCGTGGGAACGGGCACCGACAACGCGCTGAACGCGGCAGCCTGGAAGATCAACGTGGCGATCTCGGCGCGCACCGGCGACGAGTACTTCCCCATCGCCCAGCTCCGCACCGACAAGTCGAAGCTCACGGCCAAGGGGTTCCCCGTGCAGTACCGCGAGCTCGCGGGCGGCCACAGCGGCACGAGCGACGACTGGACGGGCTTCCTCCTCACCAAGTACTCGACCTGGCGCGCGCCCTGAGCGAATAGGCGCTCCGAAAACATCGTGCGTCGCTCGCGCCCGCTCACCCGCAAGGGGGGCGGGCGCGCATGCGTGTATGGCGCATGCAATGAGCTCGAGCCTCACCGATACGGGCCGAGCGCGGAGACCTCCCCGAAGAGCGCGGTCGTCGCGAGTCGCCCTCGCTCGATCAAGGCGCCCACGGCGTCACCCGTCGGGAACGCCCCCTCGAGCCGAAAAAAGAGCCCCTCATGGTGCATCTGCACCTCGCGGCTCACCTCTCCGAGCTCGGCGAGGATGTGCGGCACGGGCGCCCTCCCGAGCAGCTCTCGCACGCGATGCTCGGGGTTGCCCGTGACCACGTAGAGGTCGTCGAACCGCGCGTGCCCCACCCGGATGTCCTGGCTGAAGATCCCCTGCAAGAACGACGGGAGGTTCGTTCGTCGAACCGCGAACCCGAACCCGACGGGGGTCGGAAAGCGGACCGAGACCGAGGTGCACACCCGCGCGGGCTCGCTCTCGAGCGCGACCTCGATCGCGCTCCCCGCCGCGGTGCCAGTGAGCTTCATGCGCTCGGGGCTGAACGCGAACCCGGCCGCGTCTGCGAAGCGCAGCCACTCGCCCTGCTGTGCGAGCTCGGGCCGCGTCGGAGGCACCTCGGCACGGCGGACCGACAACGCCCTGGCGATCCACACGGCCTGGTCGAGCCACGCCCCAATCCTCCGCGGATCCGTGACCGTGCCCTGCGTCGAGAGGTCGACGGTCGAGTCGGTGATCACGAGCCCCGTGGAGGCCGCCCGCAGGATCCCGTCGAGGAGCGCGGAGTTGCGCGGCTCGGTGGGAGAAAAGAAGGCGCGGATCGCCCCTGGGGTGAACCCCTCCACGAGGAGCTCCTTGTCGAGGACCGGTGCGCCCAGCGAGATCCCGTCAGCGCCGAAGAGCCCGTGCAGGAACGACTTGGCCTTCAGCTCGAGACCGAGAAAGAGCGGTGGATCGACCCGCGCGACGACCCCGGTGTAGGTCGTCTGGGTGCTCCCGCTCCCCACGTCGTAGCAGAGCACGACGACCTCCGTGCCGCGCCAGCGCCCATAGAGCCGGTGGGCATACGAGGGCTTCGCCGGCGCCGGACCGCCGAAGGTGCGCCGCAGCTGGCGAAAGCCCATGCCCTGGGCGTACCCGGCCGTGGCCAGGCACCGCTCGAGCCCGAGCTCCTTGCCCAGAAATGCCCAGTCCTCCGCATCGAACAGGCCCATCCTTCGCATGTACCGCGTCGGGACGCGGAGTGTCGAAGAAGTGAGGTCAAGGTCGTCGCCGGTCCTCGTGGTCTCACCGGCCTCACCCTACGTCAAGGGCGCGCGCGAGCAAGCCTGCCCCCACGATTTTCCGCCCGCGGCTGTGGGACGCCCCCCGCTCCCGCGGAGTTCTCGTCAGGGGTGGCCCCGCCCCAGGGCACCCCTCCCCAGGCGGGGCCCCCCCCCCCCCCCCCCCCCCCCCCCCCCCCCCCCCCCCCCCCCCCCCCCCCCCCCCCCCCCCCCCCCCCGGCGCCACGCCACCACGGCAGACCCACCCGGCCGCGCCCACAGACGGCCCGGACCCGCCGACCCCCTGTGGACGCACCCCCGCCAGCACCCCCCCCCCCCGACCACCCCCCCGCACCGAGCGGCCCGCCCTCGGGCCCGGGTGGCCCCCGGCGGCCGTGCCCGGGCCCCCCCGGCCGCGACTGCGACCGCGGGACCACGCGGGCGGAGCTGGTTGCGGCAGTGGAGAAGAGGCCACCCGCCCGCCCGGGGAGGCCCGCTCTTCACCCGCGCCAGGAGAACCCGTCGCCTCTCGCGCTGGCCCCCCGCCCTCGGGTAGGCGGCCTCTCCGCCGCTGGACCACCCAAACCCCCGGCCTCAATCTGAGCCTTTCCAGCAAAGCTGCGTCCACGGCGTGAGCGCATGCGCGCCCTTCCCGCCCACGAAGCGCGACGACACTGTGTGACGTGGGACCGCAACCGCCCGTCAGCGCCTCCGGCCGACCCCGAGGCAACCGAACCCTCGCGCCCGAGGCCAAGCCAGGGGTCGCTCGCCTCGCCTCAACCCGAACGCGTCCGCGAGGGGACCAGGCCAAGAGCCTCAGCCCGACCCCGCTAGAGTCCTGGTCCCCGCATGCCGACGCCAGCCCGCCGACCGAAAGAGCCGAGCCAGCACTGCAGTGGGTTCGCCGCCACGCTGGCGGATGGCCCGAACGACTCCGGGCTCAGCCTTCACGCAGGCCCAGCCACTGGAGCCCGCGTCGCCTTAGCGGCCTCTTGAGCTTCGGCAGCGCAAGCTCCGGCTGGCCGAGTCAAGCAGGAGGCGACCGTGACTGCGGACGGCACCCGCGCCCCTGACCCCCCAGACGCGCGCCCCCCCCCCCCCCCCACCCCACCCGTCCACCAGTCCCGAGGGCTACCGAGTGGTCCGGCCAGAGCCGGGACGCACATCCCGCTCGCGGTCGTCAGGACGGGCTCGTTCAACGACAACAAGATGTATCCCGCGAGGTTGTGGAGGTTCACCCGCCCAGCGTCCTTCGCGAGGGCCTCTTGCACGGCGAGGAGCGCCGCCGGGAAGTCACCTCGATTGGCGAGCTCCAGCGCCCTCCGATAGGCATCGTCGGCTTCGCTCGGCATTCGCGCGGATCGGACGCCAAAACGCCGCGCGCGTCTTCCTTCAAATGAAGGACGCGGCGCGGCGCCTTCGCGCCCGCGGCCCGACCCCGCGCGGAGGTTCGGGCGCGGCGCCGCCGGTTCACGTATTCGGTCGCGGGGCGCGGCGCGACCGCGCGCTCGCTCACTCACGCCGCCTTCGGGCTGATCGCGGCGCGAGCGTCTCGACCCGAAGGGGGCAGGGCGAGGCGGACGATCTTCTTCGCGACGCTCCACACCTGGGAAGGCAGTGAGCTCGAGTTGTACGCGACGCCGTACTTCTCGCAGATCGCGCGGACCTCGCGCGCCATCTCCGGGTATCTGTGGGCGGGCACGTCGGGGAACATGTGGTGCTCAATCTGGTGGCTCAAGTGGCCGCTCGCCACGTGGAGCAGCCACGAGCCCTCGAAGTTGGCCGAGCCGCGGAGCTGGCGCAGGTAGAACCCGCCGCGCGTCTCGCCCTCGAGCACCTCGGGGGGGAACGTCTCGGTGCCCTCGGGGAAGTGGCCGCAGAAGATGACCAAGAACGACCACAGGTTCCTCACCATGTTGGCGACGAGGTTGCCGGCGAGCACGGGCAGCGCGAACGGCCCCGACAGGAGCGGGAAGAGCACGTAGTCCTTGAGGACCTGCTTCTTCGCCTTCGCAAGAAACTCGCGCACCTTCGCGCGATCCTCGCGGGTCCGCTCGTTCGGCCCGAAGAGGTACTTCGGCATGTCGACGTCGTGGGCCGCGACACCCCACTGAAAGAGGAGACCCAGCGCCAGGGTGGACACGGGCTGGAGCAAGGCGAGCGGCGTCCAAGGCTGCGACGGGTCGACGCGGAGCATGCGATACCCGAGGTCGTGGTCGACGCCGCGCACGTTCGTGTACGTGTGATGCAGCACGTTGTGAGAGTGTCGCCACTGCTCCGACGGGCACACGATGTCCCACTCGTACGTCTGCGACGAGAGCGTGGGATCGTTGGCGAAGTCGTATTGGCCGTGGAGCACGTTGTGGCCAATCTCCATGTTCTCGAGGATCTTCGAGGCCGCGAGCGCGCCGGTGCCCAGCGCCCACGCGACAGGGAACATGGGCGGGAACAAGGGCGCGGAGAAGCCGCTCGCGAAGAGGAGCGCGCGGCCGGCGACCTCGAGGCCACGTTGCACCCGGATGACGCGCCGGATGTAGCGCGTGTCGCGCGCGCCGAGGTCGGCCTTGGTGCGGGTGAGCAGCGCGTCGATGTCGGCGCCGAACGCCTCGAGGTCGGTAGGCGAGAGGGCGGAGAGGGCAGTGTGAGTCATGAGGTCCTCGCTTCGCGGTTCAGAGATCGACGACGACGGGCCCCACGGGCTCGCTCGTGCAAATTCGGATATCGACGTCGCCGTCGGTCGAGAGAGCGCCCGTGGCCGAGTCGCGGGTGGTCCCGGAGACCTTTCGGCACAGGCACGTATGGCAAATACCGATACGGCACCCGTGCCTCGGGCGAAGGCCCGCGCCCTCGGCCATGGGGAGGATGGGCCCGCGGCCCTCGGCTGTCTTGCCCGCGCGCGCGAACGTGACCGTACCGCCCTCGTGTGCCGGGTCTCCCTCGTGGACGGGCGGGATCGC
The DNA here is from genome assembly GCA_016720545.1 of Myxococcales bacterium. Classification (NCBI taxonomy): domain Bacteria; kingdom Pseudomonadati; phylum Myxococcota; class Myxococcia; order Myxococcales; species Myxococcales bacterium. The sequence goes on along the minus strand of JADKKK010000007.1, from coordinate 11,909 downwards.
TGGCGCCGAGAACGCCTCGGTGTGGAGCTTCGTGAGATCGCCTCTCGCCGCGAGCTCGGCGCGCACGACCTCGAGCATGCCCGGGGGGCCGCACGCGAACACCTCCCACGACGCGAGATCGGGCATTTGCGCGGAGAGGGCTCCTTCGCTCATGGGGCCGTACGCGATCGCGACGCGGAGGCCCGGGCAGGTGAGGGGCGCGGCCGCTGCGATCGCGTCGAGCTCGGCGCGAAACAGCGCGTCGCGCGGCGACTTTGCCCACGTGAGAAAGACCACTTCCCCCCGGTGCCGCCGCTCGACGAGGGTCCGCAGCATCGCCATCACGGGCGTGATTCCGCTCCCGCCGCTGACGAGCAAGAGGCGATCGTGAACCGGCGTGCCGAGCACGAAGTCCCCCGCGGGGGCGCCGACTTCGACGAGGTCTCCCTCCCGGAGGGCCGGCGCGTCTCGCTCCGTGAGCCGCGGCGTCACGAGGCCGGAGGGCCGCGCGCGGACGGTGAGCTCGATCGTGCGGCGCCCTGCGTGCTCGCGCGGCTCGGCGCTGGCAATGGAGAAGATGCGCGTGCGCCGGACCCCGTCGATCTCCAGGGTGAGGGCCGTGTGCTGGCCGGCGCGGTGGCGCGGGAAATGTGGGCCCGGGCGTAGCACCAGGGTGACCGTGTCGTAGGTCTCGCGCCGCACGAAGACGACCTCGGCGTGGTGAGCCCGGCGCGAGCGGAGCGGCGCCACGAGGCCGACGAAGTCGTCGAGAGTGCGGGGGTAGACGAGCGCGGACGCGAGGCGCGCGCCCCAGGAGACGGGATTGAGCGTGTCGAGCATGTCGAGCATGAGCGTGCCTTTCGACCTCGCGCAGAGGACGCGAGGCTCCGTGCCGCGCGAGGCGGCGTTCTGGGGGGAGAGAGCGCGGGCGCGAGGCGCGCGCCGGCAAAGGGAGGCGAGCCACGCGGCGTCAGCAGGCCGCGAGAGGAGCTGCGAGAGTGCTGCCGCCGAGCGGCTCTAGCGGCGCGCCTTCTGGCGCTTGTGTTTCGTGAGCACCGCGGCCGCGCCGCTCTCGGTGGCGCTGCGCTGAGAGCGCTCCATTTCTCGAGCGAACACGAGCCGCACGGCCTCGAGGCTCACCGGACGGAGCTCGGCGTACGTGGTGTCGACGTCGTCGCCGAGCGCGTCGGCGTTCTTCATGAAGTAGGCGGTGAGGTCGTCGGCCAGCCGGCCGAGCTGCTTCTGCATGAGCGCGAAGGCGCCCTCGGCGGTGTGGAGCGGCATGCCGACCGCGTCTAGCCTGAGCAGGAGGCCGAGCCTCGCGGGGCTCTCGACGAGGTACGCGTCGCCGCGCCGCTCGACCGCGCCGACCCTCGCGAGCTCACCCAGGAGCCCGGGGCGCCTGCCCGCGAGCTCCGCGCCGAGCTCGGCCTCGGTCATGACCTTGGGGCGATCCGAGGCCCACGGCGACGACAGCTGGTCGTGCGAGCCGATCCACTCGTTGAGCGAGAACTCACCCTTCGCGGTGCGCTCGAGCACGTCGCGGATGGCCCGGATGCGGAGCCCGCGGTCTTGGAGCTGCGTGATCTGGGCGAGCCGCTCGACGTGAACCTGGCTGTAGTAGGCCACGCGCCCGCGGATCGTCGGCTTCGGGAGCGCGCCCTCCGACTGGTAAAACCGGATCGTGCGGCTCGGCACGCGGGTCTGCTCGGCGAGCTCGTCGATCGTGAGCTCGCGCTCGGCCGCGTGAGCCGAGGCGTCGGGCTGGGTCGGTTCTTGGGGGGTCGGTGCTCGCTCGCGCGCCATCTCGGGAGAGGGGAGCATAGCGCCGAAGAGGAGGTTTGCTGCGCCAGTCATCACGGTGACAGTTATGATTGTGACAGCGACCACTGTCAAGGTGCGGGCGGATGTTTTTTCCGACTCAGAGCGCTGGGCGGGAAGTCACCTCACGGGACGAGCGCGCAGGAGGGGTGGAAGCCCGCCGGGAGGCCGGTCGCGTAGGGGGAGGGGGTCGCGCCGTACGGGTGATCCTGAAGGAAGCGCCACGCCGAGGCCCGAACCGCCGCGGGGATGTCGTGCCCCTGCCCATGATCACACAGGACCGGGAAGTGACCTCGCACCTTGATGAAGTCGACATAGCGCTCGCTGGTGGTCTGGAGCACGTAGGGGAACACCTTGTCGTCGGCACCCCCGTGCAGCACCAGCGCGGCGAAGCGCGCGCCGGGCGCATCGCTCGTGGGGGCCATCGTGGCGGTCAGCCCGCCGCTGTACGACACCACGCTCGCGAGGTAGCTCGCGCGGCGGAGGCTCATCACGCTCGTGTGAAAGCCGCCCGCGCTCAAGCCCACCGAGTGGATCCGCCGCGCGTCCACCCCGACCCGCATCGCCGCGCAGGCCAGCAGCTCGTCGGCCACGCGGAGATCGTCGTCACGCACGCCGTCGGCGAGGAACCACGGCAAGATCCCCGCCGCGGGATCGTGCTCGGGCGCGATCACCACCCCGCCTTGCGCCAAGATCGCGTCGATCTGCGCGCGGCCGAGCGCATACTCGGCCTGCGCTGGCGCGTTGGTCGTGCCGTGCCAGTAGAAGACTACCGGCCCGTCCAACGTCGCCGCCGCCGTCGAGATCCACACCTGGGCCCTTCGAGGCGCGACGCCCGCGGGCGCGACAGTGATCATGCCCTCGACGAGCTGCGGGCACGCGCCGGTCGGCCGAGGGAGCACGGCCACGCGCCCGCCCGCGTCCCCCGCGTCCACGGCGCCCGCGTCCGCGTCGGGGCTCGCGCCCGCGCCGGCGCCCGCCTCGCTCGAATCGCTCGCGTCGGGGACCTCGAGGCGTGCGTCCGCCGCCGCTCCATCCGGCGCGCCCCCGTCCGGCGGGCTCGCGTCGGGATCCCCGACCAGGGCCGAGGCGCCCCCACAAGCCAGCAACGTCAGCCCGAGGATGCTCCAAGCAGCGCGCATTCCGAAGAGACTACCAGCCGCGCAGGCGCTCCGCCCGAGGCCGACGTCGCTCGCGCGCGACCGCGGCGCGTGGGCCGCCGGGCCCATCGCGCAGCACAGCTTAGCGAGGGCATGCGCAATCGTCCTCTCACGCAGCTGGCTCTGGTCTCCCTGGCGTCCCTCCTGCTCGCGGTCGGGTGTGCACCCCCCGTGTCGATCGGCATTTCTTCGACACGCGCGAACAGCTCGTCGAGCTCGTCGCGATCCGCCGCGCTCAACCTCATGCCGCCGAGCAGGTTCGGCAACGTGACGAACACGTCGTTGGAGGCCAAGTCGAGCCGGTAGCTCCGGCGGTTGGAGGCACCAGGCGGCGCGCCGAGGGTGTCACCGCGCACCTCGAGCTTCGTGGCTCCCACGAGGAACGTGGGCAGGTCCGCCGCCGGAGCGGGGCGCGGCAGACCCCTCGAGCGGATCGGCAGACGGCGGGTTCGGGTTCGGGTTCGGGTTCGTGGCCTCGACGACGGTCGTGCCGCCACCGCCTACGCCCGGCTCGCCCTCCACACCTCCCCCGATGCCCGACCTGTGCGCCTACGACGGCCAGACCGCGGATCTCGTGGTGACCCGCGACCGCGTGGGCACGACCTACCTCGCCGAAGACACCAACTGCCTCCACCGCAAGGACGTCCGGTACGCCAAGAGCGTCGGAGCGGTGCTCGCCTGGTTCGATGCGCACGTGCGCCTCCCGGGCGCCTCCCCCTGAGGCGCGGCCGACGAGGCGCTCCTTGCGTGGGTCGAGCGCCCGGCGCGCTCTCGATGGGGCGATGGTATTCAGGGGTAGTGGACACCCCGCAGCGGCGCATCGTTCAGGCCGAGGCCTTGGCCTGGCTTCGAGAGAACCCCGCCGCGGAGGGCACGAGCGTCGTCACCTCCCTGCCCGACGTGTCCGAGACCCCGAAGCTCTCCCTCGCGGAGTGGCGGGCGTGGTTCGTGGACGCGGCGAGGCACGTGCTTCGCTGGGTGCCGAGCCACGGCGTGACTCTGTTCTACCAAAGCGACATTCGCCACGCGGGTGAGTGGGTCGACAAGGCCTACCTCGTGCAGCGCGCCGCGGAGGGCGGGCCGCAGCGGCTGCTCTTCCACAAGATCGTGTGTCGCAAGCCTGCGGGCACGCCGGGCCTCGGCCGCGCCGCGTACTCGCACCTCTTGGCCTTCGGCGGCCCAGGGCTCGACCTCGGGGCGATGTGTCGGGTCTCCTCGGGCCCGGACGTGCTGCCTGAAGCCGGCGCCATGTCGTTCAGCGGCGCCATGGGGCTCGCGGCGGCGCGCCTCGCGTGCGCGTTCCTCCGCGACGCGACGAACACCCGCGTCGTCGTCGATCCGTTCTGCGGGCAAGGGCGGAGTGCTCGCCGTCGCCAACGCCATGGGCTTCGACGCCGTCGGCGTCGACCTGAGCGCGCGGCGTTGCAGGTCGGCGCGCAAGGTCGTCTATCCAGGCGAGCTTGGGTGAGCCGCGGGCCCGCGCGCCCGGTACCCACGCTGGCGGCCAGCCGTCCGGGCCGGAGCCCCGCCAAAGGCGCGCGCCGCGCCCCCGTGCGATGCTTGGGGAATGCAAACCCCGCGCAGCCCTCGCGCACGGCTCGTCACGTTCATGGCGACACCTCGCCTGCGGCTCGGGCTCGCCATCGTCGTCTCCTGCGGGGGCACCCCCCCGAGCGTCCCCTCGGACGCGACCTCGCCCACGCCCACGCTCTCCGAAGCGGGCGCCCCGGCCCCGCTCGTCGACGCGGCCTCTCCCAGCGACGCGGGCGGCGACGGCGGCTCGTGGAGCCCGCTGCCGGCGCTCGCGGGCGGCCCCCGTCAGGAGACCGCGGTGGTGGCGCTCGGCAGGAAGCTTTACGTCATCGGCGGGTTCGACGCGAAGACCGAGATGAGCGCCGCCGTGGAGGTCTTCGACCCCAGCGCGGGCACGTGGTCGAGCGCGGCCCCGCTCCCAAACGCCCTCCACCACGCGAACGCCGCCGCTGTGGATGGCAAGCTCTACGTGGTGGGGGCGCTCGGGTCGTCCTTTCGCGCATTGAGCCTCTCGATAGCCTACGATCCTGCCACCAACACGTGGACACCCCGCGCGTCACTGCCTCTCGGCGCGGAGCGTGGAGCCTCGGGCGTGGCGGTCGTCGGCACCAAGATCTATGTGGCCGGCGGGCTCCGCGGCGGCGCCGTGGCTTTGTTCTCGGCCTACGACACGACCGCCGACACGTGGGAGGATCTCCCCGCCATCCCGGCGCCGAGCGATCACCTCGTGGCCGGCGCCGTGGGCACGACGGTCTACCTCATCGGCGGCCGTCAGGCGGCGATCACGAGCCACACAGCGCGCGTAGATGCCTACGACACGCTCACTCGCACGTGGAGCGCGCGGGCCCCCATGCCTACTTCGCGCGGCGGCGCCGCGGCGGCCGTCGTCGGCGCGCGCGTAGTGGTCGCCGGGGGAGAGGGCGACACGAGCCGCCCGAGCGGCGTGTTCGACCAAGTGGAGAGCTACGAGCCCGCGACCGACCGCTGGACCAAGCTCGCGCCGATGCGATCGCCGCGCCACGGCACCGGCGCCGCGGCCATCGGGGGCAAGGTGTACGTGCCCGGCGGAGCCGACCGGCAAGCCTTCGGCGCCGTGGCCACCTTCGAGGCGTTCACCCCGTTCACGCCGTGAGGCTCACCGAGAGCGACCCTGCTCCATCATCGCAAGCGCGCCGCGTGGACGGGGGGCTGTTTTGCGCGCCCGTGTTCGCCCACAACGGGTGGTCAGGGCGCAGCGTGCAGAGCGCGATTTTTGCCAACGCAGCGGGCGACCTCGTCTACACGATGGCGACCGACGCCTCCGGTCCACCGGGGACACCACCTCCGGAAGCGTCTCTGTATGAGATCACGCTGGGACGGGCGGGGGACAGGCGGGGCCAAGCGCGGCGCCCGCGCTCGACCTGCCGATGAGCGCGGGAGCAACCGCAGCCAAGATCGCGCGCTCGATCGCCGAGCCTGGTGCTCGCATCGCGAGCGCGTAGGCGGCAATCACGGCTACCATGGCGAGATACTCGCTGACCCCACATTGGAAGCTCTCGGCCACTCCGAGGGCGCACGATCTGGTCTTCGCAGCGGTGGTTAGAGCGAGCTTGGATGCCGGCGACGCGGCTAGCGTCGGATAACTCGCGAGAAGGTCCGCTGCAGACGTTCCCGTCACGTAGAGCGCGACGAACAAATCGACTAGCTCCCTCTCCCCGACGGTCGCGCGCATTACGAGATGGCGAACCGTTGCGTCGAGGCGGACGAGGTCTACCAACGGGTTGCCTGGGCCACTGGTAGCGTAGTCGATGAAGGCCGGTAGGCGATCAACCAACAAGACGTTCCGACCGTGAATGTCACCATGGACAACACCCTTGTCGTGCAGCGGTGCGAGCACTTCCATGGCCTTGTTCACGACTGCGGAGAGGTCGAAGGACTGCTCATCGTGCCCGATAACCTGGTGGGTGACCGAACGCCTTGCCAGTCCGGCAGCTGGCCAATGTAGCCAGAACACGACCCCTCCCCCATTCGCTGGGCGCTTGTTTAGCTCGGCCAGTCGCTCCGACGCGCGAGAGATCCCGGCTTCTAGCGATTCACCGAGTATCAACGCCTCATCTGTCCCCAGATCGTTTCGATCGAAGCATTCCATACTGAGCAGACGCTCGAGCTCGTTTTCAAGTGTCGGCGCCGGGCGGTTGGTCCCATCGGGGTGGGGCTGCAATCGATATGAGAGCCCGGATAGACCCTCGTGATGGTAGATGACTGGATCCGTCACGTTCGGTTCCCATGCGGCGATCCAGTTCTGATGGAGCTGAAGTTCCTTGAGAAGCTCCGACGGTTCGTCGAGTTTCACCACGAACGGTCGACCCTCTTCCCCCTGCAACATGAAGACACGGGCTTTGGATCTCCCACCGTGCATCTGCGCGGCCCGGAGACGACGAACCTCTACGCTGCCGTCGAGCGACTGCCTGTGCCCCGCGATTAGGCGCAGGAGCAGCGTTTCCTCCCGCGAGATCCCCAACGGAACGAACCTGGTCGCATCGGCCAAGGCTAGGAGCGCAGCCGATGCCCGAATCAGTTCGACGTCAGCCGGGGTGAGGTTAGCGCCACTACCATGACAAAAACGATCGGAGGAGGAACGACCAAGGCCGAGCTCTAGCAGAGAGGGAAGCTCGCGCGCGACTGCCTCGCCGAGGCCGTCCAGCGAGATCCGTGCGAACACAAACGTCGACCAGGAACACAGACGTTTGACGGCATCGCGTTGGCCTTGCTCGTCCATACCGGTCCATGCTGATGACCCTACGACGATGCCGCAAAAGCCCGTTTTGGCGATGGTCCACAGCCGCTCTATGCTGATAACCCGGAGAGGGGAAAATCCGCTTCTGTTGAGCATCGCGTGGTTCGCGGCGTGTTCTACCGGAGCACGCCCCTGTGAACTGAGGGGGCGCTTATGTTCGCGACACGTTTCGTGAGGGGCGATGGACAAGGCCCTCCGAAAACTCGCCACCATTGGTGAGTTCAGGAGGGTCCGTCTCCGACTGAGAGAGTCGAGGAGGACGGATGGTGGAGAGGGTGAGCGAGATCGCGGACGAGGACAAGTTCCACGCGAAACTGTTGGAGATCGACGTCGCGGCGCCCGGGCGGTGCGGAGGGGCCCGGTGCAGTCGGCCGGGGTGCGGGGGCGGCTGGACGTGGCGAACTACCCGCGCAAGGTCCGCGGGGTCGGCGAAGGGGCGGCCGTCGCCGGGCGGTACGATTGGCGGCTGTCGCTAGTGCTGCTCGGTGCGTGGCTGCAGGAGGCGCGACACCGCCGTCGGTGCGGTTCCTGGGGCCGATTCGTGTACGCGATGCGGGTCATGGTGGCGTGGGCGGCCCTGCGCGGAGTGGCGTCGAGGGCAGCCCCAGCGGTCGCGTCGACGTCCGGCGCCCGTCGCGGCAGACGACGAGCCGCTGGGAGAGCTACTGGGGGCGGGTCCAGGCAAGACGCGAGGGTGACGCTGCTGGTCGCGGCGCTGGTCGTGTCGTCGGGCGCCGTGGCCCCGAACGTGGTGGTGGCGCTGATGCGGTCCGCGCGCGGCACCGAGGCGGAGCGCGGTGACGACGCACCGGCTGCTGGCGCCACTGACGACGGCGACGGTTTCCCCTGAACGGGCACGTTCGGCGATGGTTGGGTGACCGCACGCAGAGGGACGGTCGTAGACGGACCGTCTTGATTTCAGGGTTGTCGCACACGCGCAGGAGGGCCTGCGCAGGAGGACGACCTGAGATGAACGACAAGAGCCACGAGTCAGCCCGGATGAAGTGGGCGAGGTTTCGCTTCACGATCGTGGGGCCATTGCTGTCCCGCCTTCACCGGACGTAGGGGAGCTGCGCGAGCACGTCGAAGCGCTCGCTTCGCGGCGGTGGGAGCACCCGACGACGCGAGAGTCCCTGCGCTACGGCGCGTCGACGATCGAGCGTTGGTACTACGCGGCGAAGAACGCGAAGACGGACCCCATCGACGCGCTCGCGCGCAAGGTGCCGTCACACGCGGGCACGCGCCCATCGCTCGGGGCCGCTGCGGAGGCGCTCGCCGTGCAGTACCGCGCCCACCCGAGCTGGACGTACGCGCTTCACCACCAGAACCTCGCGGCGCAGGCGAAGGCGGACGCGACGCTAGGCGAGGTGCCGAGCCCTGCGACGATCGCGCGTCACATGCGCCAGCAGGGGATGGTCAAAACAGCGTCGTCGCAAGCGCAAGCGCGGCGAGGTTCAGGCCTTCGAGCCGCGCGAGCGGCGCAGCTTCGAGGTGACCCAGGTGCACGGGCTCTGGCACGCCGACTTCACGAGTGCTCGCGCGCCATCGCGCTCGCCGACGGGAGCTTCAAGCGGCCTCAGCTATTGGCCTTCATGGACGACGCCTCGCGCCTGATCTGTCACGCGCAGTGGTACCTGGATCAGACGACCGAGGCGTGGGCGCACGGCCTGTCGCAGGCGATGCTCAAGCGGGCCCGCGGGGCGCGCGGGCTGGCCAACGGCTCTGCCCATGATGGCCGCTGGAGGGCACCGGCGGGCTGGCGCGTCTCTCGCTCGCACCCGCCGCCCGCCCCTGCAGTACCCGCCCGGAATGGCGTGGCGGGAGGTACCGTCCGGTCCGGGCGTCACGTCGGGCGGTTAGGGGCAACCCCCGCATCCTGCGGGCCGCCGGAGGCGGCGGGGATATCCAGCGATCCGGACGTGGAGGCGCAGTGGTGCCGGGGGTCCGGATCGGAGGCCGGGCGGGCGCAGGAGCGTAAGCGAAACAAGCCACTTTCCCAAAGCTGGCGGGCGGCGGGACGGCGTGGCTTGAGGCACCTGCACGGTGGCCGGTGGCCGCGCCGAGCCGGTTTCGGCCCTGGCACGGAGGTTGCCGAACCCGAGCAACCTGCATGCGGGCGCACCGCGGCCTTCGCGCGCCCCTTGCGCCCGTCTTACTCAGCAGCCTCGACGCTGCCGGCACCTCGCCGAAGCACGCGACTCTGCCAGTACGGAGGTCCACGAGCCGGGGTTCGCTGCGGCACGTCCGTCGGCTCGCCGATGCCTCGCAGATAGCGAGCGACGCTCTTCGGATCGGTGACGATCGCGAGCAGCTTCATGCTCCCCCCGCAGCATGGGCACGTCAGCACGTCGAACCCAAATGTCCTCTTCAGGAGCTCGGCCCACGGGCGGTAGGCGCCTCGACGCGGCCTCTCGGGCATGGGCGCCGCGTTCTCCGGTGGGACCACCGCGGGCTTCGGGGCGAGACGGGGCCGGAGCTTGCTCGCCGACGCGAGCACGCCCGCGTACCGAACGGTGTGAAAGCGCGGCGCGGGTACCGACGCCGCGAGGCGGCTGAGGAGCGAGAGCGGATCCATGTCCACCGCCACGGTCCCGTCGGAGAAGGGCTTCTTGAGCGTGATCCTCACGAGTCCGTCCGGGCCGCGTGTCACCCGTTCCTGCGCGACTGCGGGACGCAACACGTACTTCAACAGCGCCTCTCTGCCGGCCACGTCGTGCCCGCCGGCGCGCGTCGCCGCGTGAAGCGTGAAGCCATCGAGCGCGACGCACAGCGGTCGCTCGAACACCATCCCCCGTCTCTCGAAGGGCAGCGCGCCGCGGCGCCACTCGGGACCGGCGGGCGGCGTCGTGCCCGATACGGCGGACGCGGCGAGCACGGCCAGACCGTCGCCCTCGCCCTCCGCGTCGCCGTCCTCGAGGAGAAGGCCCCGACGACGAAGGTACTTCACCATCCGGTCGCGCGTACGCTCCAGCACCGCCGCCACGTCCCGCGTCGACAGGTGCCCGACCGCGCGAAAGTCGAGCTCCTCGCCCTTGTCCCGATATGCGCCGTCGAGGAACACCGCGTGCACGTGCGGGTTCAGCTTCAGATCGGAAGAGGTTCGCTGTACCGCGATCACCGCTCCGCTCTGTCCGCGTGGAGATCCACCGCCCCGCTCACGGTAGAACCCGAGCACCGTCTGCACGAAGATCCGCGTCAGCGCCGAGACCAACGGCCCGTCATACCCGAGGCGCTTTCGCCACGCAAAAGGCACTGTGAGCACCCACTGCCGGAGATCCACCGCTGGCAGCACGTCCTCGATGAGATGCGCCGCGGTGGCGCTCATCTTCCGGCCCAGGCACGAGGGACAGAAGCCACGGCCCTTACAGCTGAACGGCACGAGCCGCGTCTCTTCGCAGCTCCCACACTTGAGGCGTGCGAAGCCGTGGCAAAGCAGGCCGCACGCCAGATAGCCTTCGAGCTCCTTCCTCACGAACTTGGGCAACGCGATCGCGAGGGCCCCGTCCTGCACCGCGCCATACAGCGTGTCGAGGTTCTCCTGCACCACGTGATAGAGCGTTGTCGTCTCTGGTCTTCGACGCTCGTAGACCGGAGAGGGCACCGCGCCCCCTCAGCAAGCCCGACGCCCACACAGCATCGCTGCGATCTCGCGAGCTTGCCCTCACCGCGCCCTGTCCCGGACGTCTTCTGGTGTGTTCCGGACACCTCGGCTCCTCGGGAAGCTCTCGCCGCGCGACGCGCCGGTCTCACTGGGGGCCGAAGTTCGAGAAGTCCATGGTGCTGGCGTAATCGCGGGCGGCGCGGGCGGCCGCGCACAGGGTCCCACGCGCCCGTCGGAGCCGCACGTCGAGCGCGGCGAGCGCTGTCTCCGCTGGCGAGCGAGCCGACCCCTCCCGGCGCGCTCCAGCGCCCTCCCAGGCCCGCTTCAATCGCGACCTTTCCCGGGCGAAGCCCGTCCGAAGGCACTCCATGCGGTCCCCTCCGCGGGAGGCAACCCCGGAGAGCCAGCTCTTCATTCGCACGCCGCTCTTCTTCTCCCGCACGCGGCGGCAGCTCGACAAGTGGCAGATCATCCTGCTCGTCGACGAGAGCGGGAGCATGCTCTCGTCGGTCATCCACGCGGCCGTCACCGCGGCCTGCCTCTGGGGTCTCCCGTCGACCAAAACCCACCTCTGCATCTTCGACACCGAGGTCGTCGATCTCACCGACCGCGTCACCGACCCGGTCGAGGTGCTGATGAAGGTGCAGCTCGGCGGCGGCACCGACATCGGGCGCGCGGTGACGTACGCGGCCGGCCTCGTGGAGAACCCGCGAGCCCTCGACGAGGCGTGGAGGCGGCTGGGGTTCAAGAGCCGGACCGCGATGATCCGCAAGGCGATCGAGGCGATGCTGGGGTAGCGCGCTCGAAGGGCTTTCCGCGCGAGGACCTCGCGTGGCATGTATGGGGGCCAATGTCCGTCACCGCCCCCTCCTCGAAATGACCATCCCCGACAAGCCCCGCAGCTTGAACCAGAAGTACGTCACTACGTATCCGTACGGGATACCGAGCCCCAAGGCCATAGCCGCCGCGGAATCGTCGTAGTAGGGCGCCGCGGTCAGCCCGCGGGGAGCGGGTCGTCGCGGTCCGCCGCGAAGCCCGC